>JAVVPH010000147.1:0-5028 GCA_036655835.1 Oscillibacter sp. | reverse complement strand
AAAATTTCACGCCCCACCGGCGCAGCGGCTCAGCCCGGAGGCCAGGTCATGTCCCGTCCGGACAGGACGTGAAAATGCAGGTGCGGCACGCTCTGTCCCGCCTGCTCGCCGATGTTGGACACCACGCGGTAGCTCTCCAAACCCAGTTCCTTGGTCAGCTTGGCAATCACCTCAAAAATATGGGCCACCACCGCGCTGTTGTCGCTGCCGATTTCGGAAACGGAGCCGATGTGGGTCTTGGGAATCACCAAAAAGTGAGTGGGTGCCTGGGGCGCGATGTCGTTGAACGCATAGCAAAGCGCGTCCTCGTACACCTTACTGCTGGGGATTTCCCCCGCAGCAATTTTGCAAAATAAACAATCCGACATGGTAAACCTCCTACCTTCCGATTTATTCTTTTGGTCGGGGAATTTCTAGGGAACCTCCGCCAACCAACGCTGAAATTTTTCTGCCGTTCCCACGGTAAACGCTGATTTTTTCAAACAAAGCGACGCAAGCGTCCCCTTAGGACACAGCTTCGGCCAATCGCCGGCAGTACCGCCATCCCGCCCGAAAGGAAAACCTGTTGTCGTCCGCCAGGGCAGTGATATCCCAAAATTAAACTGCCACCGTCCGGTGTATTTGTTCTCCCGCAATCCCTGTAATGTGAAAGTACATTACAGGGATTGCAGGGTGTTTATTTGCGGTTCTCTGTTTAAAACGGGTGTTTTACCCCAGCTTTGCCGCGACGAAATCATCCACAGCCGCCAACGCATCGTCCAGCTTCAGCACGTCCTTGCCGCCGCCCATGGCGCTGTCGGGCTTGCCGCCGCCGGAGCCGCCGGCAATGCCGGAAACCAATTTCACCAGGTCGCCGGCCTTCACGCCCTTGGCCACCGCCTCCTTGCCGCAGACGGCCAGGAAGGTAATTTTTTCCTCGTTGACGGAGGACAGCACCGCCACCACGCTGGGTTCCTTGTCCCGCAGGAAGTCGCCCATCTGGCGCAGGGTGTTGGCATCCAAATTGGGCCGGTTGGCGGTCATGACCTTCAAGCCGCCCACGGTTTTGGCGGAGGTGAGGACGTGCTGGACCTCGCCCAGAGACGCCTGCACTTGGAACTTCTCCAAGGCGTGGCGGGTTTCCTTCAGCTCTGTCATCTGCTGGCCCACCTTGGCTGCCAGCTCGCCGGGATTGGTTTTCAGCAGCTCCGCCGCGTGGAACAGCGTCTCCTGGTTGCGATTCATAGTCTCCAGGGACAGCTTGCCCACCGTGGCCTCAATGCGCCGCACGCCGGAGGCGACAGACGCCTCGGACTTGATGCGGAAGGGGCCGATTTTGGCGGTGTTGTCCAAATGCGTGCCGCCGCAAAATTCCATGGAGAAATTGGTTTCCGCGTCGCCCATGCGCACCACACGCACCACGTCGCCATATTTTTCACCGAACATGGCCACAGCCCCCAGTTTTTTGGCTTCCTCAATGGGAAGAACCTGGGTGTCCACGGTGTAGCCCTCCAAAATCGCGTCGTTGACCCGGCGGTCAATTTCGCCCAGTTCCTGAGGTGTGATGGCCTCAAAATGGGTGAAGTCAAAGCGCAGACGGTCCGGCTCCACCAGAGAACCGGCCTGATGCACGTGCTCGCCCAGAACAGTTTGCAGGGCCGCGTCCAGCAGATGGGTGGCGCTGTGGGCACGCATGACGGCCTTGCGGCGGTCCATATCAATGGCGGCGGTGACACTGTCCCCCACCTTCAATTCACCGGCGGTCATCACGCCGGTATGCAGGAATTTTCCCGCCTTGTCCTTTTGCACGCCGGTGACGGTGAACACCGTCTCCCCCAGCTTCATGGTGCCGTGGTCCCCCACCTGTCCGCCCATTTCAGCGTACAGCGGCGTTTTGTCCAGCACAATCACGCCCTCCACACCGCGGACCATCTCGTCCCGCAGCTCGCCGTCGGCCACAATGGCCAGAACCTTACATTGGTCACTGGTGCGGTCGTAGCCGGTAAATTCCGTGGGGGTGGTGTCCAGGCCCAAATCAATGCCCGCCCAGGCCAAATCGCCCAGTGCGGCTCTCGCCTCCCGGGCGCGAACCCGCTGCTCCTGCATCAGGGTGTCAAAGCCCACGCGGTCCACAGTCATGCCCGCTTCCTCCACCATTTCGGCGGTGAGGTCAACGGGGAACCCAAAGGTGTCGTACAGCTTAAACGCATCCGCGCCGGAGAACACTTTTTCGCCCCGGGCCTGATGGTCGGCCAGCAATTCCTCGTAAATTCTCATGCCGCCGTCAATGGTTTTGGCAAAATTTTCCTCTTCGGTCCGGACCACCTTGGTAATGTAGGCCTGCTTCTCCCGCAAATCGGGATAGGAGCTGGCATTTTCCTGCACCACCGTGTCCACAACATTGTGGAGGAAGGTGCCGCTGACGCCCAGCATTTTTCCGTGGCGGGCGGCCCGCCGCAGCAGGCGGCGCAGCACATAGCCCCGGCCCTCGTTGGAGGGCAGAACGCCGTCGCAAATCATCATCACGGAGGAGCGAATGTGGTCCGTAATCACCCGGAGGGACACGTCCGCCTTGCGGCTCTGTCCGTAATGCGCGCCGGTGAGGCTGCTGACCTTGTTGGTAATCTTCATGACAGTGTCCACGTCGAACAGCGAGTTCACATTCTGGCTGACGCAGGCCAAACGCTCCAGGCCCATGCCGGTGTCGATGTTTTTGTTCTCCATCTCGGTATAATTGCCCGCGCCGTCTCCCACAAACTGGGAAAACACGTTGTTCCACACCTCGATGTAGCGGTCGCACTCACAGCCCACGGTGCAATCCGGCTTGCCGCAGCCGTGTTCCTCACCCCGGTCGTAGTACACCTCAGAGCAGGGGCCGCAGGGACCGGCGCCGTGCTCCCAGAAATTGTCCGCCTTGCCGAAACGGAAAATGTTTTCAGCGGGGATGCCGATGTCCTTGTTCCAAATCTCAAAGGCCTCGTCATCGTCCAGATAAATGGAGGGATACAGCCGGTCGGCCTCCAAGCCCACCACCTGCGTCAAAAATTCCCAGCACATGGGGATGGCTTCTTTTTTAAAGTAGTCGCCGAAGGAGAAGTTGCCCAGCATCTCAAAATAGGTGCCGTGGCGGTCGGTTTTGCCGATGTTTTCAATGTCGCCGGTGCGAATACACTTCTGGCAGGTGCAAACACGGTTGCGGGGCGGCTCCTCCTCCCGGGTGAACCAGGTTTTCATGGGGGCCATGCCGGAGTTGATCAGCAGGAGACTGGCGTCGTTGTGGGGAATGAGAGAAAAGCTGGGCAGACGCAGGTGGCCCTTGCTCTCGAAGTAGCTGAGGAACATTTCCCGCAGTTCGTTCAGCCCGTACGTGGGATGTGCCATAATATTTCTTCCTCCTATATCATTTGTGCATCAAAAATTGATTGGTTTTTGCGTTTTTCGCGCCCGAAAGGGTACAAAAAAGACTCCGCCCCCAATGGTTAGGGGCGAAGCCTTGCTTCACGGTACCACCCTAATTATTCCCGCAAGCGGGACATCTTAGTTCATCCGATAACGGGGATGAGGCGTTCCGCTCATCGCGGACGGCTCCAAAGTGGCTGCCCTGCGGCGTAGGCAAGGGGCTTTCACTGCTCCCCTCTCGCTCCGGCCGGTTTCGCAAGGCTGGCTTTGTCATTGCGTTTCGCTTGATTTCGCTATGATTATATCATTTTTGCACAAATTGTCAACGGCAAATCAGGCAAACTCACGATTTTTTCTTTTTCAGGCAATGCCTACCGTAAAATGCCGCCGTCCCCGTGGAGTGCCGCCTCAAAGCAGAGCCGGAAACGGCGGGTCCGGCAAGGCCAGCAAGCGCACACCCAACAGGGCCAGCAGCTCCTCCGCCCGGTCCGGCAGCCGGCCCAGTGGAAATTCCTGCGGCTCCACCGCCGTGCCGTCCGGTCGGGGCAGGGTCCGCTGCACGCACAGCACCGGCTCCGCCAAGCTGGACAGCGTCAGACTGTCCCGGTGGGACAGCCCGTAGGAAATCACCGTCTCCGCCCTAAAACGCGCCAGCAGTCCCGGGTCAATGGTCCCCGGTACCAACAAAATACGGCAGCGCAGGCGCGGCTCCCGCTCCAACTCCGCACAGCCCTGCGGAGTCAGTGCCAGCAGGTCCCAATCATGATTTTCCAAGTCCACTCCATGGCGCACAGGCCGCACGCCCAACGGCAGTAAAGGCTCCCAGCTTGCCGGGCAGTGAAACAACGCTCCCTCCAAATCAGACCACCTCCGGGCTAGTATTCGTCACATGGGGAAATTTTATGCAAAAATTTCCCTCGTTTTTTTCAATTCTTTGTGCTATACTAGCCATACATTTACAAAGGCTTGAGGTGACGCTTCTTGCATTTTTTTGCCCATTTAAAAACCATCAACCGACACCGCGCTTTGGTGCGAAAATACTGTTTTCGGCTGGGGCTGTATTGGCAGGGTCTGACCCACGACCTGTCCAAATACTCACCCAGCGAATTTTGGGTGGGTGTAAAATATTTTCAGGGTGACCACAGCCCCAACGACGCAGAGCGAAAAGCCCACGGATACAGCGCCGCTTGGCTGCACCACAAGGGCCGCAACCGCCACCATTTTGAGTACTGGACGGACTACGGCATCCACGGTGAGGGGATTGTGGGGGTGGAAATGCCCATCAACTACGTGGCGGAGATGTTCTGCGACCGTCTGGCCGCCAGCAAGGTCTACCGGGCGGACGCCTTTGACCCGGCGGACCCCTACCGCTTCTTCCAGCGGTCTATGACGCGTTTTATTTTGATTCATCCTGACACCGCCGCCCTGTTGGAAACCATGCTGGTAAAGCTCCGGGACGAGGGCGAGGACGCGGCCTTTGACTACATCAAGCACGATGTTTTAGGTAAAACCTAATTTTGAAAACCCACAGGGAGGGGAACGGACAACCGTTCCCCTCCCTTTCGCGTCAAATGCTCATTTACTGCGTTTTGGGGCAATAAGGCGTACTTAAAGCAGCCCTACAAACGGGAATTTATTTGTTCTTCATCT
>JAVVPH010000146.1:0-5044 GCA_036655835.1 Oscillibacter sp. | reverse complement strand
TCCACCACCTCGCGGGGCGGGTCGGAATGGTAATATTCCACAATTTCCCCCGGGACGCGGTCCCCGGAAAAGTCTTGGTTTTCGTCCATACGCGCCTCATTCCATCCCCAGCGAGAAGGTGAAGGTGGTCACTCCATCCTCGCTGGTCACGTTGATTTTTTCCTTGTGCTGTTCCAAAATGGTCTTGACGATGTAAAGCCCCAAGCCCACGCCGTCCTTGTCCCCACTGCGGGATTTATCGCTTTTGTGAAAGCGCTCAAACAGTTGGGGCAGCTCCTCCGCCGCAATGGTTTCCCCCAGATTGCGAACGGTGACCCGGGCTTTGCCGTCCATGGCGCTGACCCCCAGATAGAGGGTGCTGTCGGGAAGGGCAAATTTGGTGGCGTTTTCCAGCAGGTTGTAAATCACTTGGGTAATCATATCGTTGTCCCCCAGCACCAAAATCGGCTCCTCGGGGATGTCGGCCTCCACGTCCAAATGGCGGTCGGTAATTTTTTTCTCCATGGAAATCAGCACCCGGCGCATACTCTCGCAGATGTCGAAGTGGTTGCCCCCCCGCAGGGGATCAATGGCCTGCAATTGGGACACGTCCAGCATCCGCCGCACCATGCGGGAGAGCCGGCGGCTCTCGTCGGAGATGATTTGTAGATAGGGCTGCTGATTTTCCGGGGGGATGGTGCCGTCCAAAATACCGTCGGTGTATCCGGCGATGGTGGTCATGGGGGTTTTCAGCTCGTGGGAGATGTTGGCGATAAATTCCCGGCGCTGCCGCTCCGTCTGCTGTAAGGACTCCGCCATGTTGTTGAAGGAGGCCGCCAGCTCGCCGATCTCGTCGTTGCGGCCAAACACGTTCATGCGGATGTCAAAATCCCCCTCGGCGTAGCGGCGGGTGGCCTGGGCCATCTCCCGAATGGGCTTGATTTGCCGCATGGTGGTGACGGAGGAGGCCATGAAGGAAATCATCAGCACCACAAAGGCCGTCATGAAAAACAGCCCGATAAAGCCCTGCCACATGGTGTCCAGCGACGCGGTGGTGGACACGGCGTAAACCACGCCCACGGTTTCCCCCTCCCGGGTGAGGGCGGGCACCCCGGCCACAAAGCGCCGGTTTTCATACAGTCCGCCCAAATCGCTCCGGGCGGAGCAGGCGCCCTTTTCCAAAATTTCCGCCGTCATGGCGGCGGGCATAGCCACCACCAGACCGCCCAAGCTTTCGTCGGTGGAGAGCAGCACCTGCCCGCCGGCGTCGCAAATCATAAAATCCACGTCGGACACCGTGGCGGCAAAGGAGGCCAGCTGCTGAAACGCGCCCTCCTCGATAAAGCCGCCGCTTTTTAAATAGCTGGAGGACAACTGCGCCACCACCTGGGCCTTGGTTTGCAGCTCATTGCTCTTTTGGCTCCGGGCATAGTTGTAGCTCAGGGAAAAAAAGGAAGCGCCCAGTAAAAAAAGCGTCAGCATGACCATGCCGGCGGTCACAAATAATTGCCGCCAATACAGGCCCTGAAAATGATTGCTGAGCTTTTTCATCTTGCACGCTTCCTTTGCTGTCATTGTGGAAAAACGCCGCCCGACGTTGCCGTCAGGCCTTTTCCCCGGGCTTTGCGCCCGTCACTTCAAATTTGTAGCCCACGCCCCAAACGGTTTTCAACGCCCAGGCCTCGGAGATGTCCTCCACCTTTTCCCGCAGACGCTTGATGTGCACGTCCACGGTGCGGCTGTCGCCGAAATAGTCAAAGCCCCACACCTCGTCCAGCAGCTGGTTGCGGGTGTAGACCCGGTTGGGGGTGGCGGCCAGATGGTACAGCAGCTCCAGCTCCTTGGGCGGCGTGTCCACCTTTTTGCCGTCCACAATCAGCTCGTAGGAGTCCAGATTGATGATCAGCTTGTCGAAGGTCAGCTTTTTCTGGGTGTCGTCGGGAATCTCTGTCCGGCGGAGCACCGCGTTGATGCGGGCAATCAGCTCCTTCATCTCGAAGGGCTTGATGATATAGTCGTCCGCGCCCATTTCCAGGCCCTGGATTTTGTCGAATACCTCGCTTTTCGCGGTGAGCATGATGATGGGCACCTTAGATGTCTCCCGGATTTTGGCGCAGACTGCCCAGCCGTCCATCACGGGCAGCATAATGTCCAATAAAATCAAGTCGGGAATCGCCTTTCGAAACTCCTCAATGGCCGCGCCGCCGTCCCCGGCGATGCGCACATCAAAGCCCTCCTTGACCAGATACATATGGATGAGATCGGAGATGTTGTGATCATCCTCCACCACTAAAATATTACGGCCCATGAATACCCCTCCATTGTTTACAAATCCGGCGCAGTGCCGGAAAATCCCGCCGGCGTTGCTTCACCTGCGTCGGTGTATGTTGGTTATTATATCCGTTTTTTCCCAAGGATGTTGAATTTTTCGTGAACTTATGCGGTTTCCGTCCAAGCAAGACAGCGGTCGTCGGCTTCCCGGGCGGCATTCAGCAGGGCGTGGAGGCCTGCTGCGTTCACGTTTTCCCCCAGCCACACGGATACCGGCCCCTTTTTGGCGGTGATGCGGCCCAGCAGCTTCCCCGCCCCGGTGATGCTCTGCAAGCCGTATTGCGCCCGGTCCAGGGTGGGGGAGAGGCAGCGATAGCCCGCCGCCGTCAGCTCTCCCTGGGCCTTGTCCGTGCTGTTTTTCACTTGGACCAGCCGGGTTTTGCTCAGGGTGGCGCCATAGAGCAGGTCGTTGCCCCGCTCCACCTGTTCCACCACGGACAAATCCGTCCGTCCCGCGTCCGCCAAAATCCCCACGGCTTGTCCCGTGGCGGCCATGCGGCGCAGCACATCGTCGCTGTCCGCCAGCAGCTCCGGCGGAAAGAAAAAGGCGGCCTGACTTCCAAAGCGGCTCAAGGTGTCCAACAGCTCCTCCACGGCGGCGGTGCCGGTGGCCTCCATGCAGAGATAGACCTTTTTGCCGCTGTTGGCAATCCCGGGCAGCACCGGCGGTGTCACCTGCACGTCGGCGGCAGGTAAACGGCTTTTCAAATACTGGTTATAGCGGTCCTCCATCTGGCCGGTGGCGGCGTTTTTAAAATCAATGTCCGACAGGCCCAAGCTCCCGTCCGTCACCCAAACCAGATAGCCGTGATTCGCCTGAATGTTGGAATAGCTAAAGCCAAAGGCTCTTGCCACCACGGATACCGGCAGAAAAAACGCCCCGTTCCGCTGGACTGCCCCGGGATAGTAGCCGTTGTTTTGCCGGTCTATCACGGTGTCGGCGTTCAGGTCAAACAGCAGATACTGGTTGCGGTCGTCCATTTCGTAGAGCGTGAGCTTTCCCTTCATCTGGTTCAGGGAGCGGCCCAAATTCAAATTGCGGAACACCGTGCTGGGGACGTACAGATAGCCGCCGGACCAAAAGGGCATGGTGGCGTCGGTTAGCTCCAGCACATTTTCATTGATGGCGGTGTAATACACCGTCTCCGCCGCCCCGGCAGGCGCGGCGAGCTGGCAAAGCAGCAGTGCCGCCAACAGCAGGGCCATCCATTTTCTCCGCATCAAAACCGCCCCCTTTTCACGCAGGTCCTCTGCGCGGCCCTAGGGAGGGGACACTCCCCGCCCTTCCGCCGCGCGTTTATTGTTGTAATCGCTGTATAGGATCCCATAGCCGCACCGCGGCATTAGGGTACATTGTTTAAATCACTTAATAATAGCCGCCTGCGGCTATTGTACCACGAAGCACCGGCCCCTGTAAAGTGCGTAGCCCGCCAACGTCAAAGGGATTACCGATCCCCCAACTGGGGCAGGTACGGCGCAACCGACACGCCGGAGTAGTAGTGGGTCACAATGGCCCGGTAGTCCTCTCCGCTTTTTGCCATGGCGTTGGCCCCGTATTGGCTCATGCCCACGCCGTGGCCGTAGCCGGTGACGAAAAATACCAGCTTGCCCTTTTGAATCTCCCAGTCAAAGCAGGCGGACCGCAGGCCCAAAATTCCCCGGAGGGTGGCCCCCTTCACCGTCACGCCGCCCACCCGCAGGGTTTCCACACTGCCGGCGCTGTCCGTCACGGCATCCGTCAGCCAGCCGCTCATGGGGCCGGAGAAATCCGCCTCCGGGTGGGCCGCCAAAAATTTCTCCTTCACCTCTGCCGCCGTAAACTCCGCCCGGCTGTAATAATTGGGAATCCCCTCGCCCTCCTCCGGGGAGGACACGCTCTGCAAATAGGGCAAATCGCTGAGCCAAACCTCTCCCGAGGCCCGGGTTTTTCCCGCCGAGGAGGAGTGGAACACCGCCAAAATCGGCGTGCCGTCGTAAAGCGCGGTCTGCCCGTCGGTGTCGCGGACGGCGGCCTCGATTTTTTTCTCGTAGGCGTCGGCCTCCCGGCCCCAGTTGCTCCGGGCCTTTTCCTCCGAAAGATAGGCCTGACAGCAGGTGTGGTCCGTGCAGATGTCGGCGGCGGTGCCGTGGTTGCCGCCGGACTGAATTTTATATAAGGTGTAGGTCCGGGCCGCCACTGCCTGGGCCTTTAGGGCCTCGGGCTCAAAGGACGCAGGCATCTCCGCCCGCACCACCCCCACGAGATAGGCCCCCATGGTCATCTCCTCCACGGCATCGCCGTTTAAAACCCGCAGGGCGGTTTGCCCGTCCAGGTCCCCGGGGACAAAGGGCGTGTCCGACTCCGTCACCGGCGGCTCCGAGGAAAACAGCCCCGTGCGGAAGGGGACGATCACCACCAGGGGCAATATAAACAGGGCCAGCAGTAACAGCACCGATACGCCGATGCTCTGCTTTGCTTTGGAACCGCGCTTCATGCCGCGTCCTCCTCTTTCGTTTTCTGCAGCCCCCGCAGGCGGAAAATTCGTTGCTTGCAGGGGTCGTCCCAGTCTATGCGCACCCTCTGGAGAAAATGAGCACCGGCATGGACAAACCCGGTTCTCCGTGCTATACTAAGAAATCCCAGAATAAATCCAGCCGCACGTCTTAGCGGCGTCTTTTCCGCCTGAACATTGCCAAAAGCCCTTGAAATACGTCAGTATTCCTGCGCGTTTTTGGCTCGCCAGACAGAAAATCC
>JAVVPH010000145.1:0-5102 GCA_036655835.1 Oscillibacter sp. | reverse complement strand
GGCGAGAGGGAGAGCAGGTAGGCGAAGGCCTTGGCGTTTTCCGCGTGGAGAGCGGCGTTGCAGTGCGGCTCCATATCGTCCGGCCGGGTGGCCCGCTGGGCATAGACATTGAACATCAAAAAGCTGTCGTACCCGTTGCTCTTCGCGATGCGCTCCACGGATTGCAGAGTGGGGTCCAGCGCGTCCGGCGCGGCGGTGGAGGGGTTGATCCCCATGCAAAGCAGGGGCTTTTTCCCCCGGGTGCCGAGAACGTATCGATACTCGGAGTAAGTGTTGGGGACATAGAGCCATTTTTCTGTGTCATAGTCCGGCGCGGGAGAAAGCGCGGCGGCAAGGGCCGCTGAAAAGGGCATAAGGGCGACGGCGTCGGTGGTTCCCCGGGGAATGTGCATGGCGGTTATCCTCCTGTTTTAACGATAGTGCAAGCATAGCACGGCTTGGCAAAAAAGACAATCGCCCCTGTTCATTTGCAGGCAAATATGGTATTCTGTTCAGAGAGAACAGACCAGAGAGAACGGGGGAAACGCCATGCTGTACATCAGTTTGGGCCGGGCAAAAACGGGAAAATCGGAGCGGATTCTGCGGGAAATCGCAAAAGCGGGGGATAGCGGGCGGCAGATTTTGCTGGTGCCGGAGCACGCCTCCCACGCGGCGGAGGTGGATTTGTGCCGGATTTGCGGCGACAGCGTCAGCCGCCATGCGGAGGTTTTGAGCTTTCGGCGGCTGTGCGACCGGGTGCTGGCCATCACTGGCGGCGCAAGCCAGGTGACACTGGACGCCGGCGGCAAGCTGCTGACACTGCAAAAAGCCCTGCTGGAGGTGGCCCCGGTGCTGACCGTGTACCGCAGGCCCTCCCAAAAGGCGGCGTTTTTACAGCAGCTTTTGGATTTATTTGACGAGTTTCGCAGCTATGAGGTGACGCCGGAAATTTTATACCGGCAGGCAGAGGATATTTCCGGCGCGACCCGCGACAAGCTCCGGGATTTGAGCCTGCTTTACGGCGCGTATGAGGCGCGGCTCCTGCGTCCCGGCTTTGACGCCCGGGACCGCATGAGCAAGCTGTGCGACCACCTGGAGGAATCCGGCTACGCCGTGGGGAAGGACGTTTTTCTGGACGGCTTCACCTATTTTAACCGCCAGGAACAGCGGGTGCTGTCCATTTTACTGCGGCAGGCGCGGAATGTGACGGTGACGCTGCTGGGGGAGGAAAACAGCCGGGAGGAAATTTTTGAGGCCTCTCTGCGCACTCTTGAGATGCTGAAACGCTTGGCGGAGAACGAAAAAACAGACTGTGAAGTACTTCCACTTGCCAGTGAGGACAGTTCCCCACTGGGGCATTTGGAGCGCCATTTTTTCGGAGACAACACGCCCTGGACCGAGGATTGCTCCGCCATTCGCATCCGGGAGGCGGACAGCGCCTTTTCTGAGGTGGAACAGACGGCGGCGGATATTTTGGCCCTGGTGGCGGCGGAAAAGTGCCGCTTTCGGGACATCACCGTGGCGGCGCGGAACATGGCGGACTACGAGGGCATCATCGAAAATGTGCTGGAACGCTACGGAATTCCCGCCTATTTAAGCCGCCGCAGTGACATTTTGGAAAAACCGGCCTTTGCTCTGCTCACCGGGGTTTTGGCGGCGGAGACAAACGGCTTTGAGTACGAGGAGATGTTCCGCTGGCTGAAAACCGGCTTGGCGGGACTGACCCCCGGCGAGTGCGATTTACTGGAAAACTATGTGCTCAAGTGGGAAATTCACGGACAGATGTGGCTGCGGGACGTGGACTGGACGGCGAATCCAGACGGCTACGGCGCGCCCTGGAATGAGGCGCGGCAGGCGCGGCTGGCGGAAATCAACGCCCTGCGCCGACGGGTTCGTCAGCCCCTGTCCCGCCTGCACCAAGGGCTGAAGGCCGGCGAGACGGCAGGGGAAAAGGTGGAGACGCTGTACGGCTTTTTGGAGGAGCTGGGCTTACAGGGTGCGTTGGAGGACCAAATGCGCCAGCAGGCGGAGGACGGACGCTTGCAGGAGGCGGAGGAGACGGCCCAGTTGTGGGAAATCCTCTGCGGGGTACTGGACCAATGCGTGGAAATCCTGGGGGACGAGGCCCTGGGCTTGGATGAATTTACCCGGCTTTTGCGGCTGGTTTTGACCCAGTACAGCGTGGGAACCATCCCTGTGTCACTGGATCAGGTGTCCGTCAGCGAGATTACCCGCAACGACCGTCACACCGCGAAATACCTCTTTTTCCTGGGGTGCAACGACCATGTACTGCCCGGCGTGAGCCAGAGCGGCGGCATTTTGGGCGACGATGACCGGGAGGAGCTGGCTCTGCGGGGCGTGACCCTGGCCCCTACCGGGATGGAGCAAATGAGCATCGAGCTGCAAAATCTCTACGCCGCGCTGGCCCAGCCCACGGAGGGACTGACAGTGAGCTATCCGGTGGCGGACCTGTCCGGCGGGGAGCTGCGGCCGGCCTTTGTCGTGGGGCGGTTACAGACGCTGTTTCCGGCGATAACCATTGAAAAAGAAAGTACTGACAAGGAATATCGCTTGTCAGCAATACTGCCTGCCTTGGAGGCCGCCGGGGAGCGGCCCGGGGGACCGCTGTGGCGGCATTTTGCGGAGAAAGCGGAATTTGCCCCGCGGCTGATGGCCATGGAGCGGGCCTCCCACATCGGGCGGGGCGCGCTGTCCCGGCCGGCGGTGCGGGCGCTGTACGGCGAGCGGTTTCATATGTCCGCCTCCCGGTTGGAGCGGCTGCGGTCCTGCCATTTTGCCTATTTTATGGAGTACGGCCTCAAGGCCGCGCCTCGGACACCCGCCGCCTTTGACGCGCCGCAAATCGGCACCTTTTTGCACTTTTTGTTGGAGCACGTCACCCGGGAGGTATTGGATGGCGGCGGCTTTGCCCGGATTGATCAGGAGGAGCTGCACGCCCTGGTGCGCAAGTACATCGACCAATACGTGGAGCAGGAATTGCTGAATTTCAAGGACCGGGGGGCGCGGTTTCGGTATTTATTCTCCCG
Organism: Oscillibacter sp.; assembly: GCA_036655835.1. Classification (GTDB taxonomy): domain Bacteria; phylum Bacillota; class Clostridia; order Oscillospirales; family Oscillospiraceae; genus Oscillibacter. The sequence goes on along the minus strand of JAVVPH010000145.1, from coordinate 2,076 downwards.
GCTGCGCAACACCGCCTACGCGGTGGTGGACGAGGTGGCGGAGGAGCTGCGCTGTTCCGATTTTGTGCCGCTGGAATTTGAACTGGACTTCGGCGACCGGGGAACCCTGCCCGCCGTGACCATCTCTCAGCCGGACAGCGAGCTGCGGGTTTCCGGCAAGGTGGACCGGGTGGACGGCTGGGTGAAAAACGAGAAGCTGTATCTGCGGGTGGTGGATTACAAATCCGGCAAGAAAACCTTTGATTTGGCGGCGGTGCGGATGGGTTTGGACATCCAGATGCTGCTGTATCTCTTCGCCCTGCAAAAGGAGGGGAAGGCGCACTTCGGCAGGGACGTGGAGCCGGCGGGGGTGCTGTATCTGCCGGCCCGGGACCAGATATTGGCGGCGCAGCGGAACATTTCCCCGGAGGAATTGCGGAACAAAACGGAAAAGGAGCTGCGCCGCAGCGGACTGCTGCTGGCGGAGCCGGAGGTGCTCACCGCCATGGAGCACGAGGCACTGCAAGTTCCCCGCTTCCTCCCCCTCCGAGTGGGGAAGGACGGCGACGTGGGCGGAAGCGTGGCCTCCGCCGCCCGGCTGGGGAAGCTGGGACACTACGTGGAGGACCTGCTGTGCCAGATCACTCGGGAGGTGCGGGACGGCAACATCGATGCGGACCCGTGGTGCCGCAGTGAGGATGACAGCTATTGCAAATACTGCGATTGGGCCGATGCCTGCCACTTCCGCGATGGGCGGGACGGGGACCATCTGCACTACATTCTGCCGGTGAAGCCGGAGGAATTTTGGCAGGAAGTGGAAAATTTAAACGAGGAAGGAGGCGTGTGACATGGCAAAATTGACTTTGACGGCGGCCCAGCAGGCGGCGGTGGAGAACCAGGGCGGCAGTCTGCTGGTATCTGCGGCGGCGGGGTCCGGCAAGACCAAGGTACTGGTGGAGCGGCTGTTTCACGCCATCTCTCGGGACCACTGCAACGTGGATGATTTTTTGATTATCACCTACACCAAGGCGGCGGCGGCGGAACTGCGGAGTAAAATTGCCTCCGAGCTATCCAAGCGCTTGGCGGAGACACCGGGAGACGGACATTTGAAACGGCAACTGCTCCGGGTGTATCAGGCGGACATCAAAACCGTGGATGCTTTCTGCACGGCCCTGCTCCGGGGGAACACCCATTTGCTGGCGGAGGAGGGGGACCGCCACGCCCTGACGCCGGATTTTCGAGTGCTGGACGACAGCGAGGCGATTTTGGTGCGGCGGCGGATATTGGACCGGGTATTAGAGGACTTTTACCAGACGCTGGACGCCGGGGGCGAGCTACTGGCGGACACCTTGGGGGCGGGACGGGACGATACGGCCCTGACGGAATTGGTGCTGGATTTGTACGACAAATTGCAGAGCCACGCCTATCCAGAGCGCTATTTATCGGAGAATATTGCCCTTTGGAACGACCTGACGGGCGAGTTTGACGGGACGGTTTACGCAAAGACGCTACGCACCGGCATCCGCCGGAAGGCGGCCCACTGGCAGCGGGTTTTGCAAGACGCCGCCCGGCGCACGGAGGGGGACGAGGGGCTTGCCCGGGGCTTCGGCGAAAAGTTTTTGACGGCGGCGGCGGGCTTTGAAGCCCTGGCGGCGGCGGAAACCTGGGAGGCGGCGCGAGGCGCGGAGATTGTATTCCCCCGGTTGGCGACGCCCAAGGGCCGCAAGGACGATTTTGACGTGGTGGCGCTGAAAACCCTTTGGGACGGGTGCAAGGCGGAGACAAAAAAACTGCGGGAAAATCTGGACATCACCGGGGCGGAGGCCATGGAGGATTTGCGGGCGGTGGCCCCGGCCATGGAGGCCCTGCTGCGGTTGACCGGGGAGTTTGGCAGTGCCTATCGGGCGGAAAAACTGCGGCGCAACGCGGCGGATTTTTCCGATCAGGAGCATCTGGCCCTGCGGCTGCTGGTGGGGCCCGACGGCCTGCCCACGGAGCTTGGAACCCAGGTGGCGGCTCGGTATCAGGAGATTATGGTGGACGAATATCAGGACACCAACGAGGTGCAAAACGCCATTTTTCGGGCGGTTTCCAAGG
>JAVVPH010000144.1:0-5130 GCA_036655835.1 Oscillibacter sp. | reverse complement strand
AAATCCCGTGCCAGCGCGGCGCGGTCCAACGGCTCATTCATCTGCTGGGCATGGTGGGCCAGATTGACCACCGCTGTTTTCAGTCCCGAAAAGCTCATGTCCAGCTCCGCCCCGTCCACCTTGGCATGGGGCAGGCGATACACGCCGCCGGCGGATTGTTGGGCCAACTCGTCCATGGGCCTGCCGCCGGGATAGGGCAGGTCCAGCACCCGCGCGGCCTTATCAAAGCACTCCCCTGCCGCGTCATCCCGGGTGGCACCCAAAATTTCCATGTCCGTATAGTCCCGCACATCCACAATCAGCGTATTGCCGCCGGAGATGGCCAGGGCCAAAAAGGGCGGCTTTAGCTCCGGAAACGCCAGATAATTGGCGGCGATATGGCCCCGGATATGGTGGACGGGAATCAGGGGAATCCCTAGCGCGAAGGCCACGGATTTGGCGAAGCTGAGGCCCACCAGCACCGCGCCGATGAGGCCCGGGGCATAGGTGACGGCCACGGCATCGATATCCCCCCGGGTGCAGTTGGCCTGGGCCAGTGCCTGCTCCGTCAGGGCGGCGATGGCCTCCACATGCTTGCGGGAGGCCAGCTCCGGCACCACGCCGCCATAGAGCGCGTGCATATCGGCCTGGGAGGCGATGGCGTCGGACAGGAGAATGCGACCGTCCTCCACCACGGACACCGCCGTTTCGTCGCAGGAGGATTCAAAGGCTAAAATTTTCATGGAGCTTCTTCCTTTTGATGGATTTTTCCGGACAAACGGCCCTCATTCGTCCCAGGGGACTCGGGGCAATTGGGGCTGGGCGGGGTCCCAGGGAATCCGCACATATTTCGTATAGTTCGCCGGCGAGAAGCGGTTTTGATAAATCCAGCGGTGGTGGGCCATCAGCTCGTCGTCCGGCAGGGGCGCATCGGACCAGTAGATGGTTTTATAGGGCACGCCGAACATAGCGGTGTCGTACCCCGCCAGTCTTGCGCAGTTGCGGTCGTAAAAGCCCAGGCGACGCTCCGCCATGGCGGGCTCCGGGGCGTAAGCGGGGATTTCACACTCGCCCAAAATCACCAAATCCCCATTGGCCTCCCGCATTTTTTCCAGCAGCACCGCGCCGGTGCCGCCGTTGCGGCAGCGGGGGGACACGCAGAGGTAATCCAGCAGTGCCCAACCCGGCTCCCCCAGCCAGAGGAAGCACTCGCCCACAATTTTTCCGCCGTCAAAGAGGCACCAGGGGCGGTAAAATCCGTCCTCCCACAGCTGCTCAATGGCGCGAAGGGGTTTTAGCTCCGCCGCGGGGAAAGACTCCACCAAATCGGCGGCGTAAACGGTTCTCAATTGCTCAAGCGTCGGTATTTGCAGTTCCATCGGTAAACTCCCTTGTCATTAAAATCGCGTCCTCCTGGGGATGCTCATAATAATTTTTTCGCCGGCCCACACTGCGAAAGCCCCGGCTGCCATACAGCGCGATGGCGGCATAGTTGGAGGCACGGACCTCCAAGGTCAAAAAGGCCAGCTGATGGGCCGCCGCAAAATCCAAAAACACTTGCAGCAGCTTCCCCGCCACGCCTTGGCGGCGGCAGTCCGGGCGGACCGCCACGTTGGCGATATAGCCCTCGTCCAGCACCACCTGAAGCCCGGCGTAGCCCACCACCCGGTCTGTGTCGTCCAGGGCGGTGAGAAAGGCGGCGCAGGCGTTGTCCAGCTCCTCCGCCAGCATGGCGCGGGACCAGGGCGTGGAGAAGCACAGCCGCTCCACCTCGGCAATTTCATCCAGATGGTCCGGGTGCATGGGGACGATGCGAACGTGCATGGGTTCACTCATTTGATTGCTTCCTTTCTCTGTGCAACGATTTTTACCGTCAGGCAGTCCCGGCTAGTAAAAATCGGGAAACCGCAGAAGACTATCCCACGCGGCCTGCATTTTTATTTCTCTTTTCAGCCCTTGGCCTCCAGCCAGTTGCCGCCCCAATGGGCCTCCGCCGTCAAGGGGACGGAGAGGGAGACAACCCCCGCCATCTCCTCCGCCAGGAGCTTTCCCGCCGCCTCCGCCTGGGCCGCAGGGCACTCCACAATCAGCTCATCGTGGATTTGGAGGACCAAGCGGGCGGCGGGCAGTTCCGCTTTCAGCCGTTTCCAAACCGCCACCATGGCCAGCTTCATCACGTCCGCCGCCGCGCCCTGAATGGGCATATTCAGCGCCACCCGCTCCCCGAAGGACCGCAGGTTATGGTTGGAGGAGGTCAGCTCCGGCAAGTCCCGGCGGCGGTGGAGAAACGTCTCCACGTAGCCGTCCTGTTTTGCCCGCTCCACCACGGCGTCCATATAGCGCCGCACACCGGGGAAGGTGGCGAAATACGCCTCGATATACGCCTTGGCCTCCCACTGGGCCACGCCGATGTCCTGGGCCAGGGAGAAGGGGGAAATCCCGTAGACAATGCCGAAATTGACGGCCTTGGCCCGGCGGCGCAGTTCGCCTGTCACCTCAGCTGGCGGAATATGGAACACCTGGGCCGCCGTGGCGGTGTGGATGTCCTCCCCCGAGGCGAAGGCGGCCTGCATGGTTTTGTCGTCCGCGATATGGGCCAACAGGCGCAGTTCAATTTGGGAATAGTCCGCGTCCACCAGTACATTCCCCTCCGCCGGGACGAACATCCGCCGAATCTCGCTGCCCAAATCGGTGCGGGTGGGGATGTTCTGCAAATTCGGCTCTGTGGAGGAGAGCCGCCCGGTGGCGGTGATGGTCATTTGAAAGGAGGTATGAATCCGCCCGTCGGGGCCGATGGCCTTATACAGTCCGTCGGCATAGGTGCTTTTCAGCTTGGCAAGCTTCCGGTATTCCAGCACCGCGTCCACAATCGGGGCCTCGGGCCGGAGGGCTTCCAGCACATCCACATTGGTGGACCAGCCGGTTTTGGTCTTTTTCCCGTGGGGAAGGCCCAGACGCTCAAACAAAATTTCGCCCAACTGCTTGGGGGAATTGAGGTTGAACGCCTCCCCCGCCTGGTCGTAAATGCTGGTTTCCAGCTCCTTGATCCGCCGGGACAGCAGCTCGCTGAAATTCGTCAGGGCTTTGCCGTCCACCCGGCAGCCGGTTTGCTCCATCTCCGCCAGTACCCGGCACAGGGGCAGCTCCGCCGTATGGTACAGCTCCCACTGGTTTTGGGCCTTCAATTTTTCGCACAGCGTGCCATACAGCTTGAAAATGGCGGCGGTATACGCGGCAAGCGAGGCCTCCGCCGCCCCGCCGTCCCCCAGAAGGGAGAACGCGTCCCCCACCAAATGGGCGGGCTTGGGCAGCTCCTCTTGATAGTAGGCCACAAACAGCCTCTGTAACTCATAGTTCCCCGCCGTGGAATCCAACAGATAGGCACCCAGAGCCGTATCGAATACGAAGCCGTCCACCGGCAGTCCGTTGGACAGCAGCTGGCCCATGAAATCCTTGACATTGTGGGAGATCTTCCGCACATCGGCGGCGAACAGGGCTTTTAAAAAGCCGTTCCAATCGCCGGAATAGCGCTCAAAAAACAGCTCGCTCATCCGGGCGGACCGGTCCGGCAGTTGGCAGTACACCGCCACGCCGGTCAAATCCGGCAGGGCCAGCACCGCCACATGGTCCAGGGTACGCCAAAGGGCCAGCAATTCCTCCGCCGCCGCTTGCTCCGTCACGATTTCCGGCGGGGCGAACGCGGCACTGTCCGGGCCGTGCGCCGCCCCAGTCTCCGCCGCCGTGTCGGATGCCGACGTCAAATAAGGCATCGTCTCCTGGGCGGAAGCCGCCTGCTGGCTCGACGCCGCCTGCTGGCTTGATGCCGCCTGCTGGCTTGATGCCGCCGTCAGGCCGAAGCGCTCCAACAGCTTGGTAAATTCCAGACGCAAAAACAGCGGATAGGCTTGGGGACCGGGAGCCTGCACGCGATTGGCGGCAGGGTCGAACTCCATGGGAACATCCGTGACGATGGTGGCGAGATAGTGGGATTGCCTGGCGCTGTCCTCCCCCTCTTGGAGCTTGCGCAGGGCGGCAGGCTTGGCGTCAATGTCCGGCATTTTGGCGTAGAGCGCGTCAATGCTGCCATATTGCTGAATGAGGGCCATGGCGGTTTTTTCGCCCACGCCGGGCACGCCGGGGATATTGTCGGAGCTGTCCCCCATCAGGGCCTTCAGGTCCACCATGTGAGGGGGGGCAAAGCCGTATTCCTCTTGGAACGCCGCCTCTGTCATGTCCTTGGTGGTGGTTTGACCCATCCGGGTGGAGACGAGTTTTACTTTGGTGTGGGGGGTGATGAGCTGCAAGCTGTCCTTGTCCCCGGTGACCACGATGCACTCCCACCCCGCCGCCTCGCACTTGCGGGAGATGGTGCCGATGAGGTCGTCCGCCTCCCAACCGGCGCACTCGTAGCGGGGAATACCCAGGGCATCCAGCAGCTCTTTGAGCACCGGCATCTGCATTTGCAGCTCCTCCGGCATCCCCTTGCGGGTGGCCTTGTAGCTCTCCGCCGCCAGATGGCGGAAGGTGGGGGCGTGGACATCAAAGGCCACGCACAGCGCGTCCGGCGACTCCTCCGTTTTCAGCCGCAGAAGCGTGGTGAGAAAACCAAATATTGCGTGGGTATACAGCCCATCCCGGGTGGTGAGGGGGCGAATGCCGTAATAGGCCCGGTTGATGATGCTGTTTCCGTCAATGACCATGAGTTTCATGGGAACCTCCCCGCGCATACCGCGCGGTATCTTGTCAATTTTATCAAGCTGTGCTTACAGCGTGGCCTGGTATCCCCATCGCCGTACTGCGGCGTGATGGTATCGTATCCAAATAGGGTATACCATCCGTTTGCGGATAGTATACCCTATTTTCCCCTCTTTCGCAAGACGCCCTTGACAGCTTCCCCGGTGATGCCCCAGGATTTTCATTGCGTCATATTGCGTCATTCAGGGGCGTGGAGCGCGTTTTTTGCCGAGAAATTTGGGTCAAGGGCAGGCGGCGGCTCCGCCTCATCGCCGTGGATTTTTCCCGTAAAACAGCGGATTCCCCTACTGGGGGCCGCAGGCCCTGTGTGCGCCGATTGCCCTGCCGATTTCGGTATTCCCGGCCCCCTGCCGGCAGGAGAAAACGGCTCGAAAAATTTCGGGCCGTTTTTTTATG
>JAVVPH010000143.1:4594-5131 GCA_036655835.1 Oscillibacter sp. | reverse complement strand
TGGAATCGCCAAAAGCCCTGCAATACGTCGGTATTCCTGCGCGATTTTGGTTCGCCATACAAAAAATTCCCTCGCCCACGGGACGGATTGAATCAGAGGTTGCTTAAAAAAAGGATGGCGAAAGCCATCCTTTTTTTCTGCAATTTTCTGTTTTATTTGTGTTATGCCAAGCCCTGCACCAATAGCTTCAAGTCTTTCAGGCCGCTTTCAGAGCACAGGGAGAAGGAGAAGTCGCCCTTGGTCCACGTCGCCACATGGACGCTTTCCCCCTCGCCCCGGCAGGAGATGGCTGTGCCATTCACGGTCAGCGTGCTGAAGGTTTTGTAGGCGGTGTAATCCCCGCTGTTGTCGTCGGTTCCCCGGCTGACGCGATAGGTGAAATCGGCGTATGCCAGCTCTGCCAGCTTGCCGCCGATGTCCCGAATCGCGGTGGGAGCCATGTTGATGGGGGGCGTTGGCACGGCAAAGCCCACGGCTTTTTCCAGTGCTTCCATCGTATGATGGGTGGTGATGGGATTGGGCAGCTGCACGCCGCTT
>JAVVPH010000143.1:0-4584 GCA_036655835.1 Oscillibacter sp. | reverse complement strand
CTGGACGGTTGCGTCGGAGGTGATGACAATCCCGCCGTCGGTCACGGTGACGGCCTCCGCCCGGTTGCCCAGCAGGGGGCGGAACAGCCCCACAGGCACATACAGCGTTCCACCCAAAATCACCGGCGCGACCCCCAGGGAGAAGGGGGCGGTCATGCCGATGGCCTTGCTGCTGGTGACCACAAATAAATCCCGGCCCGGAATGACCTCGGTGTGGACCTGACCGTTGTCCAGCCGTGCGCCGCCCATGGCCTTCTCCCAGGTGACGGTGAAGCCCAACGCCTCGCCTACGGCCCGGACGGGGACCAGCACGGCGGCCTGGGCATCCACGGCCTTGCCGTTGACCTCGATGGCGTAGCCGCTGTGGGGCACCGGCGCGGAGATGGGTACGATGGCGGTGTCCGCCGCCCCTGCGGGCAGGGTCAGCAGCAGGGCGAGAAGAATTCCCGCGGCAAATGTCTTTTTCATTTCAAACTCCTCCTATGCGTCTCCCGGACGCGTCTATTGCAGGGTTGGACGGAAGAACGCCCAAAAAGTTCCGCCCTTGGGAAAAGAGCCTCTTTTTTTTCAAACCCTTGCACCGGCTGTTCATTGCAGATATAATGGCTTCAAAGAAGTCTCGCGCCAATCCAAAACAGGGGGAAAACGCCATGAACACCAGACTGGAACACGACACCATGGGGGACATTTTTGTCCCGGCGGAGCGCCATTGGGGCGCGCAAACCCAGCGCAGCATCGAAAATTTCCGCATCGGCGGGGAGCGTCAGCCTGGGGAAATCATCACCGCCTTCGCCTATTTAAAAGAGGCCTGCGGGGCGGCCAACGTGGACTGCGGCAAGCTGACGCGGGAGCAGGGGGACGCCATCGCCGCCGTCTGCACCGAAATCCGGGCGGGGCAGTGGGATGAGGAATTTCCCCTGGTGGTCTGGCAGACCGGCAGCGGCACCCAGACGAATATGAATGTCAACGAGGTCATCGCCCATCTGGCCGCGGCCCGGGGGGTGGCCCTCCATCCCAATGACCAGGTCAACGCCTCCCAGTCCTCCAACGACACCTTCCCCTCCGCGCTGCACATTGCGGCGGCGCTGTCGGTGCTAGAGGGTGTACTCCCTGCGGCCCAACGCCTTGCGGACGCATTTGGCACACTGGAGGCCCGGTATCCCGACCTCATTAAAATCGGGCGCACCCATTTGCAGGATGCCACGCCGCTGAAATTCGCCCAGGAAGTCTCCGGCTGGCGGGAGCTGGTGGCGGCTCCCTGCCGGATGCTGAAAGCGGCCCTGCCGGAGCTTTGCAAGCTGGCCATCGGCGGCACCGCCGTGGGCACCGGGCTGAACGCTCCCCGGGGTTACGACGGGGCGGTCTGCGCCAAGCTCCGCCAACTCACCGGGGCGGATTTTGTGCCGGATGAGAACAAATTCCACGCCCTCACCTCCAAGGACGCACTGGTGTTTACCCACGGAGCACTGAAGGCCTTGGCGGCCAATTTGATGAAAATTGCCAACGACATCCGCTGGCTTGCCAGCGGCCCCCGCTGCGGCATGGGGGAGCTGTCCCTCCCGGAAAACGAGCCGGGCAGCAGCATCATGCCCGGAAAGGTGAATCCCACCCAGTGCGAGGCCGTCACCATGGTGGCGGTGCAGGTGCTGGGCAACGACGGGGCCATCGGCGTGGCGGCCTCCCAGGGGAATTTCCAGCTCAACGTGTTTCTGCCTGTCTCGGCCTATAATTTTCTCCAATCCGCCAGACTGCTCACGGATGTGATGGACTCCTTCCGAATCCACTGCGTGGCGGGCATCACCGCCAACGAGGAAAAAATCGCCCAAAACCTCCAAAATTCCCTGATGCTGGTGACCTGTCTCACGCCGAAAATCGGCTATGAGGCGGCTGCCGCCGCCGCCAAAAAAGCCCTCCATGAGGGCACGACCCTCAAGGAGGCCGTGTTGTCATTGCAGCTTTTGTCGGCGGAGGAATTTGACGCAGTTGTCCGGCCGGAGAAGATGGTGTGAGCGGAGGACCGCCAAAGCACGGATTTAGCGCATAAACACCCACAATCTTTCTGCATACCACCCCTGCACCCGGGCGCGCGATCCCCTGCGCTCCCGGGTGCATCTTTGTATCTTGCCCCAGGTGTAGCCTGTATATTTTATGAAAATATACAAATATACAGGGAATTGGTGGAAATATATGCAAAATGATGAAAAAGCTGGGAGGAAGCTTGTGCAATATTATACTTGCATAATTATGCACAGTAAGCGTATAATTCAATCATCAACAAACCAAACAAAACGGAGGGCACGTCATATGGATAAGACAAAAATCAAAAAGGTTGTTCTGGCATACTCCGGCGGACTGGATACATCCATCATCATCCCCTGGTTAAAGGAACACTACAACAATCCCGAAATCATCGCCGTGGCCGGCAACGTGGGCCAGGTGGACGAGCTGGTGGGGTTGGAGGAAAAGGCCCTGAAAACCGGCGCGACGAAATTTTACGCCGCCGATTTGTGCGAGGCCATGGTCAACGACATCATCATCCCCTCCGTGCAGGCGGGGGCCATTTACGAGGAGTACCTGATGGGCACCGCGTTTGCAAGACCCATCATCGCCAAGAGCCTGGTGGAGATTGCCCAAAAGGAGGGCGCGGACGCCATTGTCCACGGCTGCACCGGCAAGGGCAACGACCAGGTCCGTTTTGAACTGGCCATCAAGCATTTTGCCCCGGAAATGCCCATCATCGCCCCGTGGAGAGAGTGGGACATCAAGAGCCGCGACGAGGAAATTGACTATGCCGAGGCCCACCACGTCCCCTTGAAAATCAACCGGGAGACGAACTATTCCAAGGATAAAAATATGTGGCATCTCAGCCACGAGGGCCTGGATTTGGAGGATCCCGCCGGGGAGCCGCTGTACGAAAAGCCCGGCTTTTTGGAGATGTGCGTCTCGCCCATCGACGCGCCGGATGTGCCGACCTATCTGACGCTGGACTTTGAATGCGGCGTGCCGGTTGCGCTGGACGGCCAGAAAATGACCGCCACGGACATTATTTGGAAGCTCAACGACCTGGGCGGCAAAAACGGCATCGGCCTGTTGGACATCGTGGAAAACAGACTGGTGGGCATGAAGTGCCGCGGCGTGTACGAAACCCCGGGCGGCACGATTTTGTACAAGGCCCACCAGACCCTGGAAACCCTGTGTCTGGACAAAATGACCGCCCACAAAAAGCAGGAGCTGTCCGTCTGCTTTGCGGAGCTGCTCTATAACGGCCAGTGGTACAGCCCCCTGCGCCAGGCCCTCAGCGCCTTTGTCACCGAAACGCAAAAATGCGTCACCGGCAGTGTGAAGCTCAAGCTCTACAAGGGCAACATCATCAAAGCCGGCGTGACCTCCCCCACCTCCCTCTACTCCGAAAACATCTGCACCTTCGGCGAGAGTGATTACAACCAGGCCGACGCCACCGGGTTCATCAACCTCTGGGGCCTGCCCACCCAGGTCCAGGCCCTGCGGGACGCGGGCAAGCTCAACCAATAATTCCCTGTCGAACGGCGGGACGGAGAAAGACTTCGTTCCGCCGCCGGCTTAGAAAGGAAAGCGTGTTATGAAATTATGGTCCGGGCGCTTCAGCAAGGACACCGATGCCCTTGTCAACGAATTGAACGCCTCCATCCAATTTGACGCCCGGCTCTACCGGGAGGATATTGAGGGGAGCCTTGCCCACGCCGCCATGCTGGGGGACTGCGGCATTATTTCCAAGGCCGACGTAAGTGCCATCACGGCGGGCTTGCAGGGGCTTTTGGCGGATATTGAGGCGGGAAACGTGGAATTTTCCGCCGAAAACGAGGATATTCACATGAATATCGAGGCCCTGCTCACCGCCCGCATCGGGGACGCGGGGAAGCGGCTTCACACCGCCCGCTCCCGGAACGACCAGGTGGCAGTGGATTTTCGCCTGTATGTCCGCCGGGAAATTCCCCAGATCATCGCCCAAATTTTGGACCTGCTGACGGTGCTTTCTCAGCAGGCGGCCCAACAGCAGGAGACGGTGCTCCCCGGCTATACCCACTTGCAGCGGGCCCAGCCCATCTCCTTTGCCCAACAGCTCTTGGCCTACGCCGCCATGTTTTCCCGGGATGTGACCCGCCTGGAGGACTGCGCCGCGCGGCTCAACGAGTGCCCTCTGGGCTGCGGCGCGTTGGCGGGGACCACCTATCCCATCGACCGCCACCAAACCGCCAAGGCTCTTGGGTTTGACGCGCCCATGGGCAACTCCCTGGACGGCGTTTCCGACCGGGATTACGCCTTGGAGCTGCTCTCCAATCTCTCCATTTTGATGATGCACCTCTCCCGCTTTGCCGAGGAGATCATCCTCTGGTGCAGTTGGGAATTTAAATTCATCGAGTTGGACGACGCCTACGCCACCGGCTCGTCCATCATGCCGCAAAAGAAAAACCCCGATGTGGCGGAGCTGGTCCGGGGCAAAACCGGCCGGGTCTACGGCGATTTAATGACCCTCCTCACGGTGATGAAGGGCCTGCCGCTGGCCTATAACAAGGATATGCAGGAGGACAAGGAGCCGGTGTTCGA
>JAVVPH010000142.1:0-5138 GCA_036655835.1 Oscillibacter sp. | reverse complement strand
TTGGAATACCCGTTGGAACCTTAAAGAACTGGGAGCAGGGCAAGGCGCAAATTTCGAAACCGACTTGGGAACGCCTGATGATGGCACTGCACAGCCTGTAATCCAGAAAAGCAAATGGCAGCGAAGTCCATTCCATCCGGACTCCGCTGCCATTTTTTCTCTATGTGGATCTCGCGTTGAGAATCGCGTCGATCAGGGCGATTTTTTGCTCCCTGGCGCAGGGTTGCTCTCTGATGTACCGTATCACCACGTCTGCATGACATTGCGCCGCCCGGACAGCCAACTCATGCTGTGCAGCTTCCTCTTTCGGGTAGTGCACCATCACCTGCATCGTCCAGCCCTCCTGATCTCATGGTATGCGCCCGATTTGGAGACATGCTTCATAAATTCCGCGTTGATACGCCATAATTGACCTCGGTTATTTGTGTGTTCATCCACTCAATGATACCAAAAAACGAGCCGCTTTGCACTGCTTTTGCAGCGCTTGCGGCTCGTTTTTTACGCGGTTGTATCTCAGCCCGCTTGGATAAAAAGTTCACTGACAGCCCAAGCGCTTACACGGCGTTCAGCTCCCGCACCGCCACCTTGACCGGAACCGCCGTCACCGGCAAATCCAGCATGGGGTCCGGCTGCTCCGGCAGCCGCTCCCGGGCCACTGCCAGCATCAGCTTGATACGGTTTTCCTGATTGACCCGGGTGGCACTGGGGTCATAGTCGATGGGGGTGATATTGGCCTGGGGGTACAGCTCCCGAATTTTGTTGATCATGCCCTTGCCGCAGATGTGGTTGGGCAGGCAGCCAAAGGGCTGTGCGCAGACAATATTCTCATACCCCGCCCGGACAAGCTCCAGCATTTCGGCGGTAAGAAGCCAGCCCTCGCCCATTTTATTGCCCTTGCCGATGATGCCGTCGGACAGATGGCTCAACTCCGCGAAGGGCAGGGGCGCATGGTAGCCATACTCCTTCAAAACCCGAATCATCACCTTTTCCATGCTGGCAATATAGGTCAAAATCCAGTTGGAGAGGTGTTTTTCCAGAAAGCTTCCGCCATAGAGCCGGGCCGTCTCCGAGAGATTGAAGGCACAGTACTGCACAAAGCCCATCAGCCCCGGCAGATTGACCTCACAGTCCTGGGTGGCCAGAAACTGCTCCAAATCGTTGTTGGCCAGGGGCGAATATTTCACGTAGATTTCCCCCACCACGCCCACCTTGACCTTGGGGGTCCGGCGGGTGGGAATGGCGGCAAAATCCGCCGCGATTTTGGGCATGGTGGACTTAATTTCCCGCTGGGTATAGCCCCGGTCCGCCCGGACCCAACCGCAGATGGTGTCCAGCCATTGCGTCTGCAACGCCGCCGCCGCGCCTTTTTTCCGCTCGTAGGGCGCGGTCTGCGCCTTCAGCGCCACCAGCAAATCGCCATAATAGATGGCGGCCAACAGCTTGCGCAAAAAAGAGGGGGTCATGGGGAAGCCGGATTCCTTCTCCAAGCCGGAGAAATTCAAGCTGGCCACGGGGATATTGCCGTAGCCCGCCTTCACCAGGGCCTTGCGCAGCAGATGGATGTAGTTGGAGGCCCGGCAGCCGCCGCCGGTTTGGGTGATGACCAGGGCCGTGTGGTCCAAATCATATTTTCCGGAATGCAGCGCGTCCAAAAACTGGCCGATGACCAACAGTGCCGGATAGCAGGTGTCGTTATGTACGTATTTCAGTCCCAGCTCCGCCACCTGACTGCCGCAGTTGCCCAGCAGCTCCACGGTGAAGCCCGATTGCTCCATAGCCGCCGCCATAATGCGAAACTGCACCGGTGCCATGTTGGGAATGAGGATTTTATGGGTCTTTTTCATCTCGGGTGTAAATTTCGGATAATTCTGTTCCATCTTCACACCTCCTTGCTTTCTTGTTCTTCCAGCGCGGCAAACAGACTCCGCAGCCGGATGCGCACCGCGCCCAGATTTGTAATCTCGTCAATTTTCAGTTGGGTGTACAGCTTGCCCCCCGCCTGCAAAATCTCTCGCGTCTCGTCGGAGGTAATGGCGTCCACGCCGCAGCCGAAGCTGACCAATTGCACCAAATCCATGTCCGGCTGTTCACAGCAGACCCGCGCCGCCGCATAGAGCCGGGCGTGATAGGTCCACTGGTTTAAAACCGAGGTCTGGACCTTTTCCGCCAGATGGGAAATGGAATCCTCCGTCACCACCGTCGCGCCAAAGCGGGTAATCAGCGTGTCGATGCCGTGGTTTACCTCCGGGTCCGCATGGTAGGGCCGGCCCGCCAGCACGATGATGCGGCGGTGCTCCGCCCGGGCCTGGGCAATCATCCGCGCCCCCTCCTTGCGGATGAGGGTCATATGGTTGGCGTACTCCGCGTAAGCCGCGTCGGCGGCCACCCGCACCTCTTGGCGGGTGATGCCGGTGAAATACTTGGCTAAAATCTCGTCCATTTTCCGAACAAAATCCTTGGGCCGGTGGAGTCCCACGTAATCGTAAATCAATTTTGTCCCGGAAATTTCCGGGCAGTTACCGGCGATAACCTCCGGGTAATAGGCCACCACAGGGCAGTTATAGTGATTGTCGCCCAAGCCCTCGTCGATATTATAGGTCATGCAGGGATAGAAAATGGCATCCAGTCCCAGGCGGCTCAGCGCGTCGATGTGGCCGTGGGCCAGCTTTGCCGGAAAGCACACCGTGTCACTGGGGATACTCCCCTGCCCCCGCAAATACAGCTCCCGGCTGGACACCGGGCTGTGGTACACCGCAAAGCCCAGCTTGGTAAAAAAGGTATACCAGAAGGGCAGCAGCTCATAAAAATTCAAGCACAGCGGCAGGCCGATTTTCCCCCGCTTGCCCGGCACAGGCTTGTAGGAGAGCAGGAGCTTGCGCTTATAGTCGTACAAATTCCGCTCCCCGGTGTCGGCCTCGCCGGTGACGGGGCGGTCACAGCGGTTGCCGCTGATGTAGGCCGCGCCGTCGGAAAAGGTGTTGACGGTGAGCTGGCAGTTGTTGCCACAGCGGCCGCACAGCTCTGTCCGGGTTTTCTGGGCAAAATTGCTCAGTTCCCGGGGGCCAAGCAAGGCGCTCTCCTGCCCCGGCAAGGCTTTTCCCTTGCCATACAGTGCCGCGCCGTAAGCCCCCATCAATCCGGCGATGTCCGGGCGGATCACCTCCGTCCCCATCTCCTTTTCAAAGGCCCGGAGGACGGCCTCGTTGTAAAAGGTGCCGCCCTGGACCACAATGTTGCGGCCCAATTCCTCGGGGGAGGCGGCGCGGATGACCTTGTAAATGGCATTTTTCACCACGCTGACCGAGAGGCCGGCGGAGATATTTTCAATGCTGGCGCCGTCCTTTTGGGCCTGCTTCACGCTGGAGTTCATAAACACGGTACAGCGGCTGCCCAAATCCACAGGCCGGTCGGCAAACAGGCCCAGCTTGGCAAATTCCTTCACATCGTAGCCCAGGGCCTGGGCAAAGGTCTGCAAAAAACTGCCGCAGCCGGAGGAGCAGGCCTCGTTGAGGAAAATATCGCTGATCACCCCATCCTCAATTTTAAAGCACTTCATGTCCTGCCCGCCGATGTCGATGATAAAATCCACCTGGGGCATAAAATGCCGGGCGGCGGTAAAATGGGCCACAGTCTCCACCACGCCGTAATCCGCGTGGAAGGCCGTTTTCGTCAGGTCCTCGCCGTAGCCGGTGGTGGTGACAGAGGCAATTTTCAGGGCGGGGTGGGCGGCGTAAAGTGCCGTCAGGGCCTCCCGAATCAGCGGGACGGGATTGCCCAAATTGGGGCGATAGTCGGTGAACAGCAGTCGGCCCTCCTGGTCAATCACCACCAGCTTGACGGTGGTGGAGCCGGAGTCGATGCCGATATGGACCGGGTCGGCACTCTCCGGTCCAAAGGGCGCTCTCGGCACGGAGGCCTTGGCGTGGCGGGCCTGAAACGCCTCGTATTCCTCGTGATTTTTGAAAAGGGGCGGCTGACTGCGATAGCTCATACTCCCGCCCTTTTTCACCAGGCGGTTGGCCACGTCGTTTAAATCAAATTCCGTGTCGGCGTAAAATGCCGCGCCCATAGCCACAAACAGCAGGCTGTTTTCCGGGCAGACTCCGGTGACGGACAAGGTGTGGTCAAAGCTCTCCCGCAGGACCTTGGAAAAAGTCAGCGGTCCGCCCAAATACAGCACATTGCCCCGGATGGGACGGCCCTGGGCCAGCCCGGCGATGGTCTGGTTCACCACGGCTTGGTAAATGCTGGCGGCAATGTCCTCCGCCTTGGCACCCTGATTGATCAGGGGCTGCACGTCGCTTTTGGCAAACACGCCGCAGCGGGAGGCGATGGTGTACGCCTTCTCCGCCTTCTGGGCCACGGCGTCCATTTCCTCCACGCTCAGCTTCAACAGCGTGGCCATTTGGTCGATAAACGCGCCGGTGCCGCCGGCACAGCTTCCGTTCATCCGCACCTCGGCTCCGTTGGTGAGAAATAAAATTTTCGCGTCCTCGCCGCCCAGCTCAATAATGACGTCGGTGCCGGGAATCAGACGGTTTGCCGCCACGCGGGTGGCAAACACCTCCTGCACAAAGGGCACCTCCACACTCTCCGCCATGCCCATGCCGGCAGAGCCGGAGATGGCGAAGTCGGCCCTGCCGCCGGGTACGTACTGCGCCGCCATGCGGCGGAGCAGCTCCTCAGATTTTTCGAGAATATGGCTGAAGTGGCGTTCGTAGGTGCTATATAAAATTTTGTCTTCGTCGTCCAGCACCACACATTTGATGGTGGTAGAGCCGACATCCAATCCAACTTTCAAATTTTCTGTCTCCTTGTCTCCCGGGGCGTGCTGTTTTATGTAAAGCAAATGATTCTGCAATCAAAGGTATTTTACACGCTTTTTCCAAAATGTTCAATTGACAAAGTGACCAGTACCATCAAGATTCCGTTAAGGTTCCCCTTGTGCAATTATTTGGACTTTTCTCACAAATATGGTACAATATCTGCAAGCAGATATGATATGCGATTTAAAAATATACCATAACGCCGCGGTGCGGCTATGGTATAGGGGAATATCTGAATCAATCCCGTCGCAGGTCTAGGCGGCATCTTTTCCGTCTGGGCATCGCCAAAAGCCCTTGAAATACGTCAGTATT
>JAVVPH010000141.1:4902-5149 GCA_036655835.1 Oscillibacter sp. | reverse complement strand
TTTTGGGTAAACAGACCCAGCAGCTTGGTGCTGAGCAAAATCAGCGCCAGGTCCAGTAAAAAACGATAAGACAAAGAAAAACCTCATTTCCGTGGGGCCGTTTCGCCCAGATTTAGAGTAGCCCCCATCATAACGCTTTGCCCGGCGAATGCAATCGGCGATTTGCCCAAACCCACGCCGCCAGGGCCTGACAGCCATCGGCAAAATGCCCGGCAATGCCGAAAAACCTTGAAAAATCCGCCCTCTT
>JAVVPH010000141.1:0-4892 GCA_036655835.1 Oscillibacter sp. | reverse complement strand
AGGGCGGTAGCGGCTTCGTTTCTCGCCGCTGTCACAGCGTTGGCGGCTTCGCTTTTCGCTCCCGCCACGGCGTTGGCGGCGGTGGTTTCCCCCGCCTTGCGGGCGGTGGTTTCCGCCGTCAGGTCCCGCCGCACGCCGTGAAGCGCCGCGTCAATTTTTCCGTTGTCGCCGTTGAAGTCCGTCCGCAAAATCCGGTCCCCGGGGTCCCATTGATTTAAGTGGTAGTTGGTGGTTGTTTTCAAAAAAAATCCCCCTCTCGGGCCGCGTCTCCCGGCAGGTCCAAACGACCAAGAAAGTCCCCGCCGGGCGGCGGCCTCTATCCATGCACAGCCGGAGGGCCGTAGTTGCCCGTTTTGTTACAACTGTGTATAGAATGAGGGAGATATTTTCACGCTGGTACGGCCCGTGGCCGATTTGGGCGGCTCAGGCCCGGAAAAAAATGCGGTCAAAGGCGTGGAGCGTCTCGTCGCCGTGGGCGCTGAGATAGCCGTCGTCCACCGGCATCCGGGTGTCCAAAATCGTCTGCACCGACACGCCGGGCTGTTCCACGTCCTCCCGAATGCTGTGGAGGTGGTTGTCCACCAAAATTTGCTGCCCCTCCTTGGAGAGAATGAAATCGTACAGCAAGCGGCCGTTCCGCTCGTCTGGACAGCCCGCCACCAGACCCAGAGGGCAGGAGATGGAAATCATGTCCTCCGCCGGGATTTGGTAGGCGATGGGCTGGCCTTCGTCCGCCATGTTTTCCGAAACGTAGTCCAGGCAGATGCCGATGGGGTAGTCCCCGTCCGCCACCCGCATGTGGGTGGCGGTGGTGCCGCTTTCCAGGGCACAGCCGTTGGCGTATAATTTTTCAAAAAAATCCTCGCCGTAGGCCGGGTTGGCCATCAGCGCGCCTACAAAATATTGGGTGCTGCCGGCACTGCCCGGGTCCGTCATCACCACCTTGCCCCGCCATTTCGGGTCCAACAGCTCCCGCCAGGTTTTGGGCGCGTCCGCCGGGGAGACAAGGTTCTTGTTGTAGGCGATGCAGACGGAAATCAGCCGGGCGCCGGTGTAATAAAAATGGGGGTCAATGAAGCTGGGGTCGATGTTGATCGCCTGGGGGGAGATGTAGGGGGAGAGCATCCGGTCCTTTTTCAGCGCCACGTAGCTCGACGAGGTCCCCATCCAAACCACGTCGGCGGAAATGTCCCCGCTCTGGGACTCGGCGGCGAGTTTGGTGAGAATTTTTCCGGTGCCGGCGAAATAGTAGTTCATTTTAATCTCTGGGTATTTTTCCTCAAAGCCCTGCTGAATTGCCTGAATTTGCTGGTCCTGCATGGAGCAGTACAGCATCACCTGTCCGGTGTAGCCCCCGGCGTCGTCCGGGGACGGCTCCGCCGCCGGCGCGGCCCCACAGCCGGTGCACAGCGCCGCCGTCAGCATGAAAAGAGCAAGGGCGGCACCGCCCAATTTCGTGACAGCTTTTGCGGGGTGCTGTCCGAAAATTCTGCCCATATGCGCCCCCCTTTCTCCACTTTTTTCCTTTAGTATAGCCGATTTTCCCGGGGAAGTAAAGCGGCGGCGAACATTGTATTTCCCTGCCGGATTTGGTATACTGATGCCATCACGCTGATGAGCAAGGAGGTGCGGCCCTGTGGAAACGCCTGCGCGGTTTACTTCTCTCCGGGCGCTGTTGCGCCGCCGTGCCCCCGCCGCCCTCTGCGCCACCGCCGGGGTGGTGCTGGTGCTGGCATTGGTGTTGGGGGCGGTTTATCTGGCGTTTCAGGACATTGCCCTGCGCTCCATCTCCCTGCGGGACAGCGAATTTTCCGCCCAGACGGATGCGCTTTCAGACCTGATGCAGGACATGATTCGCAACTATGCCATGCAGGCGTTTTACGCGCCGGAGGTGGCGGAGCTGCGGGAAAACGGCCATGTCACCGATATGGCCCGGGTCCGGGATTTGCGGGAGCTGGGCACCTATGTCAGCAGCAGCGATTTTGTGGACTCCATCATGGTGTACAACCGGGCCAACAACACCGTCTATTCCACCGATTCCGACGTGCTCAGCGATACCGCCGACCGCTTTGTGGACCGCAGTGCCGTGGAGCTGTTTTTAAATCTCAAGGCGGATATGCGCATGACCCCCCTGCGGCGCACGGCCTATCAGGGCCAGCCGGGGAAGGAGCGGGCGTATTTTTCCTTCCTGTTTTTTGAGACGGATTCCGAGGATGTCCCCCTGGGCAACGCCCTGATGCTCAATGTGGCCCACGACTGGTTTGTGGGGAATCTGCTGTCCTTTGACCGGCGGGGCAGCTGTGTGCTGTTGGACCGGCAGGGCAGGCTGATTTATGCCCCCACCCCGGATTTGGCCCGGGCGGCGGCTTTTTTTCAGGGGGAGGCCGACGAAAGCGAGGAGGGCGGCGCGCTCCTGCGGAAGTACAATGACCGCCAGTGGGTCTGCCACAGCTCCCAAATCGCCTCTGCGGGATGGTATTGCCTGCAAATTCTGCCCATGGAGGAGGCCCTGCCGGGGCTGTTGCAGTTGCGCAATACCTTGGCGGCATGGCTGACGCTGGCGGTGGCGCTGTTGGTGGCCGCCTGCACCGCCACGTTGATTTTCCTCTACGCCCCCTTCCAAAAAATCCGGCTGGTTTTGCGGCGGGCCGGCGATTTGTCCGCCTCGCCGGAGGTGCAGTTGACGGAGTTGGTCCAGGAATCCCTGCAATATCAGCAGTCCCATCTGCTGGCGGATTTGCTGGAGGGCCGCGAGGTGCCCCGGGAGCGCATCCCCGCCGGTGCGCTGACGCTGCTGGTCATCGACTGCCCAAGCCCCATGGCGGCCCGGGATTTGCTGTTGGCGGACTGTCCCGCCGCGCTGCTGCGCCACGACCAGGGCTGTGAGGTGGCCCTGCTGCCCGGACTGGGGGAGTTGGACGTGGCGGCCCTCTGCGGCGCACTGACGGCCCACGCCCAGTGCCGGTGCTATTGCGGCGTTCCCCGGGCCAATCCGGGCCTGCTGCCCGGGTCCTACGCAACACTGCTGGAACTGCGGCAGCTGCGATTTTGGTATCCCGGACAGCAAATCCTCTCCGAAAAACATTTCGCCCCCCGCTCCGCCCACAGCAGCCTGTCGGAAAAACAGCTCACGGCCCTTTTATCCGCCCTGCGAAACGGCGAGCTGGACGAGGGCCGCCGCCTGTGGAAGCAGATTTTGGACAGCCTCCGGGGCGACGCCTATCGGGACCAGCGCTTCGCCTTTAACCGGGTGGCGCAGCTGTTGCAGGAGGCCCTGGGCCAGGAGGGGACAGAGCGGATTCTCACCGACGAATTTTTGACGGAGTTGACGGATATTTCCGCCCTCACCGCCCGATTTGACCTGTTTTTCTCCCAAATTGCCGCCCACAGTGCGGACCATCGCCGCCGCCGTCTGGGGGATTTGGCGGCCCAGGTGGCCCACCGGATTGACGTGGGCTACGAGGACCCGGACCTGTCCCCGCCCCGGATTGCGGAGGAAATGGGCATGAGCGGCGCGTATTTGGGCCGCTTGTTCCGGGAGAGCCTGGACCAGTCCATCGGGGAGTACATGAACCGAGTGCGGGTGGAAAAGGGCGCGGCGCTGTTGATTTCCACCGACTGGACCGTGGAGGCCATTGCCGCCGCCGTGGGCTTTGGCAATTCAAAATATTTCTTTGTGGTGTTTAAAAATACGCTGGGCCAAACGCCGCTGCAATATCGCAAGCAGCATCGGGCGACGTAAGTGCCGGGCAAGCCCATGCGGACCCATAGCCGTCCTGCCGGAAACACGGTGGGGCGGTTTTTGTCGATCCACGCAGATTTCCCTGTTGAGGCGGGAGCACCGCCGCAGAAAAGGTTTTCCACAAAATTTCTCCACATTTCGCATAAGCATTTGCTAATACATTATACAGTTGTAACTAAACAGGGCGAGTTTTGGCGAAAGTTTGACAATCGACTCATTTATGCAGCATACAGTTGTAACAAAACGAAGAAATACCACCGGACTTTGACGCATCTCGCGATTTATGCAGTACACGATTGTAACAAAGATTGGCGCTTATTGGAAAATCCACCGGAAATAGGGAGAAATCAATCAAGAAACAGGCGGCCCCCGCCGCTGTGCGGGTCCGCTTGCCCGCCTTTGGGCATAAAAACGCACCCCGATGGCGATTCAGCATGGTTGCTGAATGACCATCGGGGTGCGCAGTTTGTTGGGGGATGCCTTAATCCGAGGTGCGCACAGGGTCGTCCCCTGTCTCGTCGGCAATGTCCTCGCCCTTGAGGGCACTTTTCTCCATCCGGTCCATGAGGAGGGGAGAGCAGATGCCCACGATGCACAGGGCAACCAGCACCCAGCACACGGGGGTGGAGAACAAAATGGCGGGGTCGCCGCCGGAGAGCAGCAGGGACCGACGCAGGCCGGTTTCTCCGATGGGGCCGAGAATCAGCGCCAGAACGATGGCGGCGGGGTTCAAGTCCAGCTTCCGCACCAGATAGCCCAGCACGCCGAAAATCATCATGATAATCACGTCTACAAAGTTCTTATGGATGGCGAACGCGCCGACAACGCAGAGCACCGCCACGCTGGGGATGAGAATGGAGTCGGACAGGCGGGAGATTTGCGCAAAGCCGCGGCAGCCCAGAAGTCCGATGCCCAGCATGAAGAACTGCACCAGCACAAAGCCGGCAAAGAAAGTGTAGGTCATGGGCGCGTAGCGGGTGAACAGCTCAGGCCCGGGTTGCAGTCCCTGAATAATCAGTCCGCCCATGAGAACCGCGGTCACCGACTCGCCGGGGATGCCCAGGGTGAGCATGGGGATGAGAGAGCCGCCGGTGACGGCGTTGTTGGCGGCCTCAGACCCGGCTACCCCCTCGATGGAGCCGTGGCCGAA
>JAVVPH010000140.1:0-5172 GCA_036655835.1 Oscillibacter sp. | reverse complement strand
GTCCAAGCTTCGGCGGCGGCGGCTTCGCCCTTCATGCGCACGAGCAGTGCCAGCGCCTGCTCCCGGGTCAGGGTGTTGTCCAGTCCAAAGTTGTTTCCGCTGTTGTCATAGCCACGGAACAGTCCCATTTCGGAAAGTGCCTTTGCCTCCAAGGTCTGATAGTCAGTTGCGGCGCCGGCACCCACGGTCATCAGACCCATGAGCGCTGTGACTACCAGCAGCAGAGAGAGGATGTGTTTGAACTTCTTCATATGAGTTCCTCCTATTATGTTCGTTTGTGCACCCCTGTCTTTTTGGTGCTTTTCCTAATAGGCAGAATAGCAAATGGGGCGAAAAAAAAATCCTTTTGGCGCGAAATGCGTCTCAAATCGCCCCAATGGTAAAGCCGTATGGTTTTCCAATTTGTGCTCCCTCCTCCCCCAAAATCTTACATTTTCGTTTGTTCTTTCCTTTTCTCTCAAACTTTGCTATACTCTGTTACAGAAAGCATCTGAACCGGAACTGCTGTAGTACAGCGAAAGGAATGTTTTTTTATGCAAATGCTCTTGCGATCTATCTTCCTATCCACCACGGTGCTGCTCTATGCAGCGACACTGATTGGTCTGCTGCTCAATCTGCGGATCTCCGCGCTCTCGTGGGGGAAGCGGCTGGTTCTCTTTGGCGGCATGGCGCTGATTATTCTGTGCAATCTGCTGGCGGGGCAGCATCTGGGGCATGAGGTCTATCTTGGGTTTTATGGGCTGTTTGCCCAACTGCCCGTCCTGCTGCTGTTTTTCTATCTCTCCGGTCAGGGGCTGATTCCTGTGGTTTTTGCCACCCTCACCGCCATTTTTCTGACCTTTCCCCTGATGCTCGCCAACACGCTGCTCGCGCGCGTCTATGGGTCCTCGCTGCTGCTGACGGTGCTCATCAGCCTGTGCATCTGCGGGCTGCTGCTGTTTTTTGTGTGGCGGTTTTTTAGGCCCAGCTTTGTCTATATGCTCGAACACAGCAAGCAAACGGGGCTGCTGCGCTTTTGTATCATTCCCTTTTTCTACAATGCAATCGGCTATATGCTGGGAAAATATAACTATGGCGCAAACGTGGACATCCCGACCTTTCCCCTGCGCATCATGCTGTTTGCCATGACCCTTGCCGCCTATTTTCTGCTGCTGGATATGTTCAAAAGCACCCGGGAAAAGGAGCTGCTGCAAGGGGAGCGGGAACTGCTGTCCCTCCAACTCAAGGCGGCGCGGCTCAGCATGGAGGATTTAAAGGTCTCTCAGGCACAGTCGCAGTATTACCGACACGACATCCGCCACCACCTGTCGCTGATCAGTGCTTTTTTAGAGCAGGGAGATCTGTCCCGGCTTCAAAGCTATCTGGATAGTGTACAGCGGGATATCGACGCCATCACACCCAGCTGTTTCTGCGAAAACGAGGCGGCAAATTTGATTCTATCCAGTTTTTCCGGCAAGGCGGAGAAGCTGGGCGTCATCCTGTCCGTGGACGCAAGACTGCCTGCCACGCTGTCCATCAGCGACACCGAGCTCTGTGCCGTGCTGTCCAACGCGCTGGAAAACGCCATCCATGCCACAAAGGAAGTCTCTGACGGCCGGGCGAGACAGGTGCGGGTGGAGTGCCGCATGACAGAGGGGAAATTTCTGTTGCTGATGGAAAATCCCCATGTGGGCACTGTGATGATGCGGAACGGCCTGCCATATAGCCGCCGCGCCGACCATGGCTTCGGCGTCAAGAGCATGGTTTCCATTGTGGAGCACTGGGGGGGCCTGTACTCCTTTACGGCAGAGAACGGGGTCTTTACCCTGCGCATCGCGCAGTAGCGGTGCCGCCATAACCCCGCCGCCGCGGTCATTTTTCTCCCGCTTTGGCGCCCTTTCCCCAGAGAAGCTTTTACTTTGCGTTGTTTTTTGCCTATTGCGGACAGGGCAAATTTGTCCGGCAACAGAAAACAGCTAGGAAGCTTTGCGAAACTGTGGTACAATGGGCACCTGATGAAACCAGATACATTTTAGAAAAAATAGAGGTACCATATGGATTTTGAAGCGTCGGGACTGAAACCGGAATTGATTGCGGGCCTTGCCAAGCAGGGCATCACCCAGAGCATCGGCATCCAGCAGGCCCTGCTGCGCGCCATGCTGGCCGGAAAAGATGTGATTGCCTGCTCCCAGACGGGCAGCGGGAAAACCCTGGGCTATCTCCTCCCCCTTTTTCAGCGGCAGGAGACGGTGCAAAACGGCCTGCAAGCGGTGATTCTCGTCCCCACCCACGAGCTGGGCCTGCAGGTTCACCGGCAGATTGAACTGCTGGCGGCCAACAGCTCAATCGCCCTGCGGAGTGTGGCGGTATTTGGCAACGGAAATATCAAGCTGCAAATTCAAAAGCTGAAAACCAAGCCCCAAATTGTGGTGGGCACGCCGGGCAGAGTGCTGGATTTGATGGGGCAAAAGCAGATTCCCGCCCACTTGGTCAAAACCATCATTGTGGACGAGGGGGACCTGCTGTTAAACCGCAACAACAGGGAAATGGTCTGCGCCGTCATCAAAAAAGCCCAGAGGGACACCCAACTGGTGGTGGTTTCCGCCAGTATGCCCCGGGACACCCGGGCCACGGTGGAGGCCCTGGGCAAGCAGCCGGAATTGGTGCTGCAAACGGAGCCGGACCGGATTCCCGCCAACATCACCCACCTTTCCGTGGCCTGCGAGGAGCGGGACAAGCCCGACTGCCTTCGGAAGATTTTGGCGGCGTTGGCGCCGAAAAAAGCCATTGTCCTCATCAATAACCGGGATTTGCTGGAAAAAACCGCCGCAAAGCTGCAATTTCACCAGGTACAGGGAGATTTTCTCCACGGAGAGAGCACCCAACAGGACCGCAAGCGGGTGATGGAGGCCTTTCAGCGGGGCAATTTGCAGGTGCTGCTTGCCACGGATTTAGTGGCCCGGGGCCTGGATTTAGAGGACCTTGACGTTGTTTTCTGCCTCACCGCCAGTGAGGAGCCAAACGATTACCTCCACCGCGCCGGACGGACCGGCCGCTGTGGAAAGCCGGGGCTGTGCATCTCCCTGATTGCCCCCAAGGAAATCCCCCTCTATCAGGCCTGCGAGGAGCGATTTGGCATCAAACTGCAGCCCAAATACATCCGGGAGGGCCATTTGACAGACTTTTCCAAAGGACAATTGTAAGATAAAACGGAGGGCTTCGGCCCTCCGTTTTTTGTTGTTTTCCTGGTTTTTAAATTTTTTGCGGATTTCCTACAAGCTTGCGCCGGGTTTTGTCTGAATTTTGGAAAATCGCAGTTTGTTGTTTCCTATTTTTGGAAATTTATAGGAAAATTTTCAGGCGTTTTCTGTTTATTTTTTTGCGGGGTGCATGTTGTATTTCCAGTCAAATATGCCGGGAGACTTCAAAATGCAACCGAAAAATTTTGAATATTTTTGAATATTTTGAAACAAAATGCAAAAAAAGGCGCCCAAAAGGGTGCCTTTTTGAAAAATAATGATTTTTTTGGGACTGAATTTTAAGGGGTTTTTGAAAACTTGCCGGGTTTGGGCGCTTAAATAAAAATTTTTTCAGGCGCGCCGTTGGCCGCAGGCATCAGGGGTTGGCAAGAAAAAGCAGCGCGGCCTGCGAAAGTTTTTATCAAAATAACGGATACAGGTCGTCTTCAAACACGGCTGGGGTTTTGCTGGAAATTTACGCTTTTCGGGCAAACATGACGCCCAACGTGTCCGGCCCACAATGGCAAAAAATGGTACAACCGGCCCGGGTTTCGATGACCTCGTCAAAATAGCCTGTCAGCTCCCGCCGGGCCACGTCCACCAGTCCCGGCGTGCGGCAGGTATCCACCAGAAATGCCCGGGTGAAATCAATGTCGCTCCGGCTGCCAAGCCGCTCCCGCACATAGTCCGCGATGGCTTTTTCCATGGAGCCTCGGTATTTTTTGGTGACGGACATTTTCCCGTCAATCACCTCGATGCAGGGGTGAAGCTTCAGCAAATTGGCCCCCAGGGCCAGCACAGCGGAACAGCGGCCGCCTTTTTTCATATACTCCAGGGTATCCATCACAAAGCTGGCCTCCACCCGGGGGGTCAGTGCCTCCACCAGGGCCGAAATTTCACTGACGGACTTGCCCTGCTCCGCCGCCTCTGCGGCGGCGAGGACCACGAAGCCGTGGCCGGTGGAGAGATTGGCGGAATCCAGCACCGTCACCTCCGGCAGCTCCAGCGCCGCCAGCTTGGCGTTTTGGTGGCAGGAGGAAAAACCCACGCCAATATTGATATGAATGACAGCGTCGTATTTTTCCAAAAAATGATGGAAAAATTCCGCATAGTCCACGATATTGACGGCGTTGGTGGTGGTGATGTCGCCGCCGGCATCCACATGGGCAGCAATGTCCTGGGTGTGGATGTCCACCCCGTCCCGGTAGAGCTTTCCTGCCTTGACGATTCCCAACGGTATCACGGAGATGTCGTGCTGCTCCAGCAGCCACTGCGGCAGGTCACACGTGCTGTCGGTGGTAATTTTAATCATGCGGATAACGCTCCTTTTAGTAAATTAAACCATGTCACGTCCCCTCTCCATGGGAAGAGGTCGTACGCTTACGAGGATATACTTTATCACAGTTTTTGCAGAAAATCCAGTGCTGAATCCAAATTTATAGCCGAATTTTGCGGATTTCATGAAATTGGAAGCTGACGGTCCGGGAAACCGCATCCGCGATTAAAACGCAGGGCGGCGCGGGAGGGGAAAATGGTTTCCGCTTCCACGGCATCTGCCAAGAATGGGCGCGATCTGCCGTATCCGTGGGGAAACGGGTGGCACGGCGTGACAGCTCCGTGTCACGGCTTCGCCCAGGTTTGCACCTTGCCCAAACCATGCAGGTGCAGCGCAGGACGCAAAAAAGCAGCTCTGGCGAGCTGCGGAAAATTTGTTAAAAAAGAACAACCCCCCATCCGTCCAATGCGAATGGGGGGTTCACTTCTGGGTGGGAATTTCCAATACGTCTACCTCTTCTTTCTGCGGACTTCCGTTCGGATGCGGAAAAGCGCTTAAACTGAACTCTTGAAAACTCGGAATCTTGGAAACTCGGGAATCTAGAACTTTTGAGCACTGGGATACTGGAAAGCTTAGAAACCGGGAATCTTGGAAACACGAGAATCTGGTTCTGGGAAC
>JAVVPH010000139.1:0-5196 GCA_036655835.1 Oscillibacter sp. | reverse complement strand
TAGGAACGGCAAAATTTTTTACACTTCTACTACTTCTTTATCACACATCAGCAAAATCGCAGGGCATGAAACAGCTCATGGCCGGCGGCGGCGTTATCCTGCTGGGCATGACGCTGGTTCCCATGCTCTCTACCCTGTTTTAAGGTAAGGGAGTATGGGATTTCTCACCGACTGGATTACCGATTGGTTGAAGGGCCTGCTCATTGAGGGCATCATGGGAAACCTTGAGGGCCTTTTCACCAACGTAAACAATCGGGTCGGAGAGATCGCGGTACAGGTGGGGACTACCCCGGCGGCATGGAACGCCGGGGTGTTCTCCCTCATACGACAACTTTCCGAAACGGTTGTGTTACCGATAGCCGGGATTGTCCTCACCTTTGTCATGTGCTATGAGCTGATACAAATGCTCATTGACCGGAACAACCTGCATGACATTGACACTTGGCTGTTTTTCAAATGGGTATTTAAGACCTTTGTGGCCGTGACGATCCTCTCAAATTCCTTTAATATCGTCATGGCCGTGTTCGATGTGGCGCAAAGCGTGGTAGCGCAGTCGGCGGGGCTGGTGCAAGGCTCAACCTCCGTCACGCCGGATATGCTGGCAAACCTGCAAGCGACGCTGGAAGGGATGGAGCTTGGCCCGCTGCTCGGCTTGTGGCTGCAATCCTTTGTCGTACAGCTCACAATGCTGGCGCTGAATATTTTTATCTTCGTCATCGTGTACGGCAGAATGATTGAAATATATATGCTGACGAGTTTAGCGCCGCTGCCCTTTGCCACGGTGGTAAACCGGGAGATCGGACACATGGGCCACAACTATTTCCGCTCCCTGCTGGCCGTGGGCTTTCAAGGGCTGCTTATCATGGTGTGCCTTGCGATTTACGCCGTGCTGATACAGAGCATCGCCACAGCCGGAGCCACGGATATTTTCGGCGTGATCTGGACGGCGATGGGCTATACGGTGCTGTTATGCTTCACGCTGCTGAAAACCGGGAGCCTCGCAAAGTCAATTTTCGGGGCGCATTAAACTGACTTCGGGCCAACATGGCCCGAAGTGGAAAGGAGTACAGGAACATGGATAACGAAAGAGCCGAGGGGCAGGCCCCGGCGGTCAAGCTGGATGTGGATGTCCGGCTGATCGAGCCGAAGGGCAATCTTATGGGCTTTGCCAACATCACCGTGGGCGATAGCCTCCGCATTGACGATTTCAAAATCTTGGAGGGAGAAAAGGGCCTTTTTGTGGGGATGCCGAGCAAGGCGCAGACCAAGGGCGGCAAAACCAGCTACTACGAAACGGTGCGGCCCATCACAAAAGAGTTTCGGGCCGCGCTGAACGAAGCCGTAGTAGAAGCCTACCACGCGGAGGTGGAGCATTTGCAGGCCCGCGCCGCCGCCCTTTCCAAGCCGTCCATCAAGGAACAGCTTGCCGAGGGCGCGAAGGAGGCGGCCAAGGAGAACGCCGCCCGGCCCGCCCCGGCCAAGACGGACAAGACCAAGGCCGAGCGGTAACTTCGGGCCAACATGGCCCGAAGTGTGAAAGGAGGCATGAAATTATGGCGCGAAAGCGCACAGGCCCGGACGCGGCCTGTTACTACGGCGGCAAACTCATGGGCCGCTGCACCCCGGCGGACGCGCAGGGCTACGAGCAGCTTATGAAATCCTGCGGTGGCAGCGCCGCCCGCGTGTTGCAGGAGTACGCATATTTTTCCCCGGAGCTGCGGGGCATTTTGGAGAAGGTGGCGGCGGTACAGGAAAAGGCAAGCCGCTCCGCCGGGATATTCACGAACCCTAAGACCTCTCCGTGGGGCGACGTTCAGACTTGCGATTTGCTCTGCCCCGGTGTGTTCCTCGTCAGCACGGCCAACCACGGCGGGACGATGGTGGCGCGGGATATGGCCGCCATGCTCTCGTCCGCCGCCTGCAAGTGCGGTTTCCGACAGGGCGATTTTCTCTGCTTCGAGGAAGATTGCCAAGAAAACGTGGTACTGCGGGAACTGCTGGACAAAAAGCTGTGGCGTGCTCCCGACCGCATCCGGGACAAGGCGGCTTTTGAGGAAAACATCAACCAATCCCTCCGGGAGTATAACCCGGACTACTGGCGCTCCCGGCAACAGGGGCTTGAACGTGAGGCATCCCGCCCGGCTCCGGCACGGAGCGCCGAAAGGTAACTTCGGTCCAACATTGCCCGAAGTGTGAAAGGAGGCATTTCTATTTGGCCTATGTAAACGTACCCAACGACCTCTCGCGGATTAAAACCAAGATGGCGTTCAATCTCACTAAGCGGCAGCTTATCTGCTTCGGCTCGGCGGCGGCTGTGGGCATCCCGACGTATTTGTTTTGCCGTTCCGCTCTCGGCGGCACGGCGGCCATGCTCTTGATGATTGCTCTCATGCTGCCCTTCTTTTTTCTCGCCATGTATGAGCGCGACGGCCTGCCCGCCGAAAAGGTGCTGAAAAACATCCTCCGGGCGACTGTACTCACGCCCCGCGTGAGGCCCTATCAGACGCAGAACTTTTACCTCTATTTGAGCAGCCACGGAAAGGAGGTGCAGCCCATTGACAGCAAAAAAACCAAAGCAGCCCGCAAAAAATCATAAGCAAAAGCAGCGCGGGCCGCAGTCGGCACAGCAGACCATCCCTTACCGGGAAATGCACCGGGACGGCATTTGCCGCGTGGCCGACGATTTTTACACAAAATCCATCGAATACGAGGACATCAATTATTCGGTGGCCTCCACGGAAGATCAGGCCGTCATCTTTGACGGCTACTGCTCCTTCCTCAACTACTTTGACGCGGCTTTGCCCTTCCAGCTCTCCTTTGTCAACCACCGCTCCCGGCCCGAAAACCGATACAGCGTGAACATCCCGCCGCAAGATGATGATTTCAACAGCATCCGCGCCGAGTTTACGGGGATGCTCAAGGGGCAGATTGCCAAAAGCAACAACGGCATTGTCCGTACCAAGTACATCACCTTCGGCATCCACGCGGACGGCATCGCCACGGCGCGGCCCCGGTTGGAGTGTGTGGAGGCCGACATCATGGGAAACCACAAAAAGCTCGGCGTGGCGGCGCGGGCGCTGAACGGGCGGGAACGCCTCGCCGCCCTCCACAGCCAGCTACACCCCGGCGGGAAAGAGCGGTTTCAATTTTCGTGGGACATGATACCACAGACCGGCATGGGGACGAAGGATTTTGTCGCGCCGGACAGCTTCGATTTCCGGCAGAGCCGCAATTTCCGCGTGGGCCAGACATGGGGCGCGGCCTCGTATATGCAGATCATGGCCTCGGAACTGTCCGACAAGCTGCTGGCGGAGCTGTTGGAGCTGGACATGGAAATGACCGTCACCCTCCATGTTCAGACGGTAGACCAAGGCAAGGCCATCAAGCAGATCAAGGGAAAAATCTCCGACATTGACAAAATGCGCGTGGAGGAACAGAAAAAGGCCGTCCGCTCCGGCTATGATATGGACATTCTCCCGCCCGACCTTATCACCTTCAGCAAGGACGCGGCGGCGCTGCTCTCCGACCTGCAAAGCCGCAACGAGCGTCTTTTCCTTTTGACCTTCCTTGTGGTGAACACAGCCAGCGCCCGGCAGCAGCTTGAAAACGACCTTTTCACCGTGGCGGGCGTCATGCAGAAATACAACTGCTTTTTGAAGCGGCTGGACTTTCAGCAGGAACAGGGCTATATGTCCTCACTCCCTCTCGGCTACAACGGCGTGGAGATACACCGGGGCATGACTACAAGCTCCACGGCGATTTTCGTGCCGTTTATGACGCGGGAGCTGCGGATGGGCGGCGAGGCCATCTATTACGGCCAGAACGCCCTATCCCACAATGTCGTCATGGCAGACCGGAAAAAGCTGAAATCGGCCAATGGGCTTTACCTCGGCAGCACCGGCAGCGGTAAATCCTTCGCCGCCAAGCGGGAACTTATCAACGTATTTTTTGCCACCAAAGACCGCATTATCGTGGTTGACCCGATGGGAGAATACGCGCCCCTTGTGCGGCGGCTCGGCGGGCAGGTCATCGAGATTGCCCCGGACAGCCCCCACCACCTAAACCCGATGGACATTCAAATGAACATCAACGACGAGGAAAGCCCGCTTTCGCTGAAAGCGGACTTTTTGCTATCCCTGTGCGAGTTGATTGTCGGCGGCAAGGAGGGGCTGCAACCCATTGAAAAAACCGTCATTGACCGCTGTGTGCGCCTCGTCTACCGGGACATCGCCCTCGGCCTCGAAACAACCAAAGTGCCGCTGTTGCAGGACTTGTACGAGGAACTTTTGAAACAGCCGGAGCCGGAGGCCCGGCGTGTGGCGACGGCGCTGGAACTTTATTGCACCGGCTCCCTCAACCTCTTTAACCATCCGACCAACGTAAAGACCAATAACCGCGTGGTGTGCATCGTCCTCAAGGGCATGGGCGAAAACCTCCGCAAAATCGCCATGCACATCACAAGCGAGTTTGTCACGACGGAAACGGACGCCAATTTTCAAAACGGCGTGGCGACATGGTGCTACTTTGACGAGTTCCATGTGCTGCTCCGTGACCCGCTGACCGCAAGCTATTTCGTGGCCGTCTGGAAGATGCTCCGCAAAAAAGGCTGTGTGCCGAGCGCCCTAACGCAGAACGTGAAAGACCTTATGGCCTCCCGCGAGGTGGAGAACATTCTGGAAAACACGGATTTCATGGTGCTGCTCTCGCAGGCGCAGGGCGACAGGGCCATCCTCGCAAAGCAGCTCGGCATTTCGCCCCATCAGCTTTCCTACATCACCCACAGTAATTCCGGCGAGGGGCTTTTGTTCTACGGCAACACCACAATTCCCGTGGCAGACCGTTTCCCGCCCGGAGAGATTTACAACCTGCTCACCACCCGCCCGGAGGACATAGCCAATGAGCGCAAAACGGAGTAAGGCAACTTCGGGCCAACATGGCCCGAAGTTCCGGCAGGAGAGCGAACAGACCCGCCCTTCGGAGCGTCTGCGGCAGGAGGACGAGGCCCCGCATGGCGACAGTGCCGGGGCCTCCGACCCCAAGGCGGCGAAGGAGACCCGGCGGTTTGAAAAGGCCGGACAGCGGGCCGAAAAGGCTGGCGCGAAGCTGACCGCTGCCCAAGAGCGCCTTGCCAATCAGAAACCGCCCAAGCGCCCCGGCCCCGTCAAGGTGGTCACATACGCCGCCGCTGGCGCGGCA
>JAVVPH010000138.1:0-5227 GCA_036655835.1 Oscillibacter sp. | reverse complement strand
CTATTACGGGCGGGAGGTCAGCGGGCCGGCGTACCCTTGGTGCTGTGTCTTTTTGTGGTGGCTGTTTCAGGAGGCGGGGCTGGCGGCACTCTTTTACGGCGGCGGAAAAACCGCCTCCTGCGGGGCACTTTGCCGCTATGCCAAGGCCCACGGACAGTATGTGGAGCGTGCCTATCAGCCTGGGGATTTGGCGTTTTTCTGCTTCTCCGGCGATACTATCCAGCACATCGGTCTGGTGGAGCGGGCGGCGGCGGACGGAACGCTGGTTACCATTGAGGGCAACACCGGCCCGGGCAACGACGCCAACGGCGGACAGGTGCAGCGGAGACGCCGCTCACCGCAGTGCGTCCGGGGTGCCTATCGCCCGGACTATGAGGAGGAGACAATGACACAGACGCAATTTAATGCCATGATGGACGCCTGGCTCCAAGAGAGAGCGGCGGAGGAACCGGGGAATTTTTCCGCCCAGGCCCGGGCTTGGGCGGAGGGAGAGGGGCTGATTCTGGGAGATGAGGCGGGGCGCAAGCAGTACCGCAGCTTTTGCACCCGGGAGCAGCTCATGACCTTCCTCTATCGCTTCAAGGCGATGAAAGAATAAATGGGGAGGGGAAAACCTGTTTTTTACGGGATTTTCCCAAAAGGCCCGGAGGGCAGACGGCACGGCCGTTTGTCCTTCGGGCCTTTTTTTCGTCCTACACCACAATTCGACCAAAAAATAAATGGAGCGGGCAGTCAAAATCCCTTGCTATTTTGGCTAATTTTGTTACAATTAAAATAAGTTGAGACAAATGGCGAATTTTTAAAAATTTTTTGCGAAAGCACTTGTCGAAGTCTCCGAAATCTTAAAATAAGATTTCTTGCAAAGTATTTGCCCCAGACTCCCCAAGCTGTATCAAAAAGGACGCAGAGGAGAAGCGGCGGGGGCAAAGCGGAGGAACGCAAAATGAATTGGCTGTCTATGGATTCTAAAAAAGATAAGCGCGCTTACCGGAGCGTGATGGCGGCGTTTGCGCTGCTGTGCGTGTTGGTGGGTGTTTTGTGCTATGGCTATTATCTCAAATTGCAGGATACCATCAAAGAGGAGAGCCAGGATTATATCCAGGAAATCTCCCTGCAATCAGGCAACAATATCAATCAGCACATTGAGGACGAGTACGCCATGCTGCGGAATTTGAACATGGTTTTAAAGCAGCTGAACGTGGACAGCTATTCGGAATTGCACGCAGTGGTGAAGGAGCAAAAGGCCATTTGGAATTTTCAAAAAATCCTCTTTCTGGACCAAAACGGCCGGGCCTACGACTCCTCCGGTCACCCGGTGGCACTGAGCATTGACCAGTATATGCAGGCGGTGATTGTGGGAAAAGAGCCGGTTTTATCCGCCGCCCAGGTCATTGACGGCACGGATTCCATCATCTTCGCCATCCCTCTGGAGGACCTGCGCATCGACGGCGTGGAGCTGGTTGCCGTGGCGGCGGGCTATGATTTGGCCACCTTCGACCAACTGCTGTCCATGACCTCCTTTGAGGGGCGGGGCTACGAGCACATCATCCGCAGCGACGGGGCCATCATCGCCCGGTCCAGCTCTCCCAACGCCCTGCAAACCGGCTATAACGTGCTCAATTCCCTGAGCGGCGCGGTGTTTTACAACGACGGCGGGCTGGAGACGGTGCGGGCGGACATTGCGGCGGGAAAGAGCGGAAACGCCGAATTTTCCATGGGGGACACCCGGGAATACATGACCTATCTTGCCCTGGGACAGCAAAAATGGAGCCTGCTGACCTTTGTGCCGGTGGAGGTGGTGAACACAAAGACCAATCTGCTGCTGCAAATTACGCTGCTGCTGTGCGGCTTTGTTACGCTGGCCTTTGCCCTGCTGTTCACCTTTTTACTGCTTGTTTTCTACCGAAACAAGCGGCAATTGGAGCAGATCGCCTTCGTGGACCCGGTCACCGGGGGAGATACCATCGAGCGGTTTTATCTCTCTGCCCGGGAACTGCTCAATGCCGCCGACGGCGCGCAGTATGCCATGGTCTACACCAATATTGAAAAATTCAAGGTCCTCAACGAGCAGTCCGGTCGAGAGGCCTGCGACGAGTGCCTGCGCAGCATGGAGCACGGAATCCGCGGGGATTTGGACGAGAGGGAATGTGTGGGCCGTCAGGCGGCGGACAATTTCTGCGTGCTGGTGAAATACACCGAGGAGGCGGCGCTGGTGGCCCGCTTTGACCGCTGGCTTGAAAACGGCATCGCCGACGCGGAGGCCCGGGGCATCGTGTGGCTGCCGCTGATTGTGGAGTTTGGCATCTATCGCTTGGAAAATGACGCCATGCCCTTCCCCCAGATGATTGACCGGGCCAAGCTCTCCCTCCACGAGACCATGGGGGCGTTCCGCGGGAAAATGCGCTACGCCATTTACGACGAGCAGACCCGCCGCCAGCTCTTCCGGGAAAAGCAGCTGGAGGACCGGATGGAAGCTGCCCTGCAACAGCGGGAATTTCAGGTGTATTTGCAGCCCAAATACCGCACCCAGGCGGAGACGGTGGGCGGCGCGGAGGCACTGGTGCGCTGGATGAGTCCCACGGAGGGGATGATTTTCCCCGACGAATTTATCCCCCTGTTTGAGAAAAACGGCTTTGTCATTCCCCTGGATTCCTATATGTTCGAGGAGGTGTGCAAAACCCTCCGCAGGTGGCTGGACGCGGGCTTGGAGCCGGTGAAAATTTCCGTCAACTGCTCCCGGATGCACCTGCGAAACTCCCATTTTGTGGAGGAGTATTGCCGCATTGCGGACGCATTCCAGATTCCCCACCAACTGCTTGAAATTGAGCTGAGCGAAAACACCGTGTTTGAGGACGTGGGGCATCTCACCAATCTCATTCGGGAGATTCGCGGGGTGGGCTTCGGCTGCTCTATGGACG
Organism: Oscillibacter sp.; assembly: GCA_036655835.1. Lineage (GTDB taxonomy): Bacteria > Bacillota > Clostridia > Oscillospirales > Oscillospiraceae > Oscillibacter. The sequence continues at coordinate 2,309 of JAVVPH010000138.1, read as the reverse complement.
ATTTCGGCAGCGGCTATTCCTCCTTGAACCTCATTCAGGACATTCCGGTGGACACCCTCAAGCTGGACAAGGTGTTTTTCCGGGACATTGCAAATGCCCGGCGGAACGAGTCGGTGATTGCCAGCATTCTCACCATGTCCCGGGCACTGTCCATGGAAACCGTGGCGGAGGGCGTGGAGGAGCGGCACCAGGTGGAGATGCTCAAGCGGCTGAATTGCGACTTTATCCAGGGCTATTTCTTCGCCAAGCCCATGCCTGTGGCGGAGTTTGAACAGTTGGCCTTCGGCCGCTGTGTGTGCGAGAAAAAATAAGGAGGCGATGGCGTGTTGAACCGAATTTTTGCCGGCGTGTTGGCCGCACTGTCCCTGTTTTGCTTGACCTCCTGCGGAAAAACCGGGGAGCTGCAGGCGGACGTGCTCACCCAAACCGTGGTGTCACCGGAGAAAATCCCGGTGACGGTGCTGGTGAAAAACGCCTTCACCATCCATGCGTTTGAAAAAGCGGCAGAGGAAAAATTCCCCAATTTGGACATTATCCAGGTGGGAAACCACACCGTGGACATGGGCATCGCGGAGTACACCGCCCGGCTCAAGCACGACGATTTGACGGATATTGTCATGACCTGGCCCCTAGACGTGGGGGAGGAATACTGGGCCGACCGGCTGTTGGACCTGTCCTCCCTGGCGGTGAGCGGAAAATACACCACCGCCATGCTCAACAATATTTCCCGGGACGGGAAGCTCTATTACCTGCCCGGCCCCTCCCAGGTGCGGGGAATCGTCTACAATAAAACCCTGTTCGCGGAAAAGGGCTGGGCGGTCCCCACGGATTTTGAGGGCTTTCTGGCCCTGTGCCAAACCATTGAGGCCAGCGGGATGCGCTCGCTGCAACTGGGCCTTGGCAACGCCGAGGTGCTGGACACCGCCTTTGTGGGCTACTCCCTGGCGGACTGCTTCAGCAAACTGGAGGACGCCCAGTGGCTCAAGGCCTATAACCAGGGGGAGGGCCATTTCGCGGACCAATTTGCCCCTGCGCTGGACACGTTCCAGCGTCTGATTGACGAGGGCATTTTGAAAAAAGAGGATTTATCCCTCACCTACGCCGACCGGGAAAATCTGCTCTTCACCCGCCGCTGTGCCATGGTGGAGGACTCCGTCCTGATGGCTCGGATGGGGGAGGAAAAGACCGGCTGTACCGATCAATTTGCCCTGATGCCGTTTTTCAATCCCGGGGAAAACGGCGATTGGGCCAGACTGTACCCGGTGTGCTACATCGGACTGAACAAGCATTTGGCGGAGGAGAAAAACAAGGAAAAGTACGAGCTGATTTTGCAGCTGCTGGAATATATCAGCACGGAGGAGGGGCAAATTGCCCTGAGCGGAGACACCGGCGCGGTGTTTTCCAGCTTGAACGGCATGGCGCCGCCGGCGGTCCCGGAGATTGCGGACCTGGTCCCGGCCCTGACAGGGGGGCGGTATTTCGTGTTCCCCACCCTGAAAAACGCGCAAAATGCCCTGCGCCGGGGACTTGCCGGCATGGTGGCGGGGACGATGACCGCCGCAGATGTGGCCCGATTGGTGGACGCGGAAAACCGTTCGCCGGCGGTGGAGAAACCGCCGGAGGTACTGGGCACCGCCTCTGAGAATTTTACGAGAATTGAAACCGGAAACTTTGTCACCGACGCTATGCGAGAGGAAACCGGCTGTGAAATTGCCCTGTTTTTGGACAACGGCAAGGACGGAAAAACCAATGGCAAGGGCATCAGCGCCTCCTTCTATCAGGGGGAGCTGACGGAGACGGACCTCCGCCGGATTTACCCCGACACCCGCCGAGGCGAGACGGGGGAGCTGTGGAAGGTCACCATGACCGGGGAAAATTTACTGCGGACGCTGGAATATGCCATCCCGGTGGACCATCAGCAAACCGGCTGGTTCTACTATTTTTCCGGCCTGCGCATGACCTATGCCCCCGCCGGAAAACCGGGTCAGCGGATTCAGGAAATCACGGACGACCGGGGCGTGCGCATCGACCCGGAGCAGGTGTACAGCATCGCCGTCATGGAGGACAGCGTGCCGGAGGACTGCCTGCTGTCCTGCGAAAAAACCGGGGTGTTGATTCCCCAACTCCTCAAGGAGACGATTCAATCCGAAAAAACCATCTCCCCCAGCGAAGATGGACGCTTTATCATCGCCGAGCCATAAAAAGCCATAAAAAAGCGTGAGACAGATTTCATCTGTCTCACGCTTTAGACTGCCAATAAACCCTGCAATCTCAGAAAACGGGAAGGAAGATAGTTACGAAAGGCTGCT
>JAVVPH010000137.1:0-5238 GCA_036655835.1 Oscillibacter sp. | reverse complement strand
CCCGGCGGGGCGTTCCTATCTTGTTCAAAAAACGGATTTTTTCACATTTGCTTGCATTATACGCCGGAATTTTGTATAGTAATCTAATAAATCACAATCTGGAGGGCAAACCGCCCTCTGACAACGGAGGAAACAGTCATGAGAGGCGTACACAGCGCAGTAGACGACATTCGTCGCAACGTATTCACGGAGGTTGCCCGGCTTGCCTATGAGGGCGGAGATTACAGCCGCATCGACCTGCTCCCCTATTCCATTGTCCCCGGCGAGGTGGCAAAGCACCGCCACGACGTATTTTTGGAGCGGGCCATTGTGCAGGAGCGCCTGCGCCTGGCCGTGGGCCTGCCCATTCAGCCCGTGTCCGTCCGGGCCCCTGCCAGCGCCGGGATTCAAGCCGCCGCCGACGCGGACGACAAATTTTTTGAAGAGCCGCTGGTGAATATCATCACCTTCGCCTGCAACGCCTGCCCCCCCAAGCAGATTCGGGTGACGGACAGCTGCCAGGGCTGCATTTCCCACCCCTGCCAGGCGGTTTGCCCCAAGGGTGCCATCTATCTGGACAAGGACAAGCACTCCGTCATTGACCAGGACAAGTGCATCAAATGCGGCAAGTGCGTCAACCAGTGCCCCTACCACGCCATCACCAAAATTGAGCGGCCCTGCGCCGCCGCCTGCGGCATGGACGCCATCGAGTCCGACGAGCTGGGCCGGGCGAAAATCAACTACGACAAGTGCGTGTCCTGCGGGATGTGCCTTGTGAACTGCCCCTTTGCCGCCATTGCGGACAAGAGCCAGATTTTCCAGATTATCAACGCCATGAAGCGGGGCGAGCAGGTGATTGCCTGCGTGGCACCGGCCTTTGTGGGCCAATTCGGCAAGGACGCCACCCCCGGAAAGCTGAAAGCCGCCATGCGCCTTTTGGGCTTTGCCGACGTGGTGGAGGTGGCCATCGGCGCGGACCTGTGCACCGTGGAGGAGGCCCACGACTTTTTGGAAAAGGTCCCCGCCCAACAGCCGTTTATGGCCACCTCCTGCTGCCCCGCGTGGAGCGTGATGGCCAAAAAGCTCTTCCCGGAATTTAAGGACTATATCTCCATGGCCCTCACCCCCATGGTCATCACCGCCCGGATGGTGAAGCAGCAGCGGCCTGATGCCCGGATTTGCTTCATCGGGCCCTGCGCCGCCAAAAAATTGGAGGCCAACCGCAAAACCGTCCGCTCCGACGTGGATTATGTGCTGACCTTTGAGGAATTGCAGGGGATGTTCGATGCCAAGGACGTGGATTTTGAGACACTGGAGGACGAGAACGCTGACGGTTTGGAAAAAGGCTCCGCCGCAGGCCGAGGCTTCGCGGTGGGCGGCGGCGTGGCCGCCGCCGTGGTGGAGGCCATCAGCCACATCGACCCGGAGATGAAGGTCCAGATTGACTACGGCGACGGCCTGCGGGAGTGCCGGAAAATGCTGCTGCTGGCCAAGGCCGGCAAGCGGGACGGCTACCTTTTGGAGGGCATGGGCTGCCCCGGCGGCTGTGTGGCCGGCGCGGGGACCATCCGCCCGGTGCGGGAGAGCGCCGCCAATGTGGAGGCCTTTAAAACCACCGCCCCGGAGCAAAGCTCCATGGACAGTCCCTTCCAGGACTGGCTGAAAAAAGTGGAGGAATAATCCGCCTTTGACGAGAAATCAAGGCTGCCGCAATTTGCGGCAGCCTTCCTTTTTGGCATTTTTAAGAAGATTTCCTTGAAAATCGGAAAAATTTACTAAAAAATACCCTGATTTTTAGGGGGCTTCTACAGGCATTTACGTAAAATTTGCATAAATTTTATGAAAACGCTTCCATCCTGGCAATTTTGCATATATAATAACTTAGCGTCATATGGATTTTTAGGCGTCCGCTTGCGCCGCTTGGTGAAAACGGACCGCCGGACAGGCGAAGCAAAAGGAGTTTCATTCATGAATATTTTCTCAGTCTTTACCCTCTGCGGCGGTCTGGCCTTTTTCCTTTACGGCATGACCACCATGTCCAAAAGTCTGGAAAAAATGGCCGGCGGAAAGCTGGAACGGACCCTCAAGCGCATGACCTCCAGCCCGGGAAAAAGCCTGCTGCTGGGCGCGGGCATCACCATTGCCATCCAGTCCTCCTCCGCCATGACGGTGATGCTGGTGGGCCTGGTGAACTCCGGCGTGATGGAGCTGGGGCAGACCATCGGGGTGATTATGGGCTCCAACATCGGCACCACCCTGACGGCGTGGATTCTCGCCATGACGGGGATTCAAAGCGAAAATATGTTTGTCAATCTCCTGAAGCCCGAGAGCTTTTCCCCCATTTTGGCCCTCATCGGCATTTTGCTCATCATGGGCTCCAAAAAGCAAAAACGCCGGGACATCGGCCGGATTTTAATCGGCTTTGCCATTTTGATGTACGGCATGGAGCTGATGAAGCAGGCGGTGAGTCCCCTGGCGGATATGCCGGGCTTCTCGGATATGCTCACGGCCTTTAACAATCCCCTGCTGGGCGTGGCAGTGGGCGCGGTGTTTACGGGGATTATCCAGTCCTCCGCCGCGTCGGTGGGCATTTTGCAGGCCCTGGCCCTCACCGGCAGCATCACCTACGGCATGGCCATCCCCATTATCATGGGCCAGAACATCGGCACCTGCGTGACGGCCATCATCGCCTCCATCGGCGTGAGCCGCAACGCCAAGCGGGTGGCGGCGGTACATATCTCCTTTAACATCATCGGCACCGTGGTGTGCCTGATCGGCTTTTACGGCGCCAACGCCATCTTCCACTTCACCTTCACCGACAGCGCCATCGGCGTGCTGGGGGTGGCGATGTGCCACACCATTTTCAACGTGGTGACCACCATCTTGCTGCTGCCCTTCTCCCGCCAGCTGGAAAAACTGGCGCGGAGAATGGTCCGCAGTGAAAACCCCGCCCGGTCCTTCGCGTTTTTGGACCCCCGCTTGATGCGCACCCCCGGCGTGGCCATCAACGAGTGCGTCAACATCACCAACCAAATGGGCGAGCTGGCCCACCACAATTTGCTGCTGGCGCTGCAGCAGCTCTCCTCTTACAGTGATGCCCGGGAGACGGAGCTGGCCGCCAACGAGGACAAGCTGGATATTTACGAGGACCGTCTGGGGAACTATCTGGTGGAAATCTCCCAGCACGGCGTCTCCATGGACGATATGCACACCGTGTCCCGCCTGCTCCACGCCATCGGCGATTTTGAGCGCATCGGCGACCACGCGGTGAATTTGCAGGAGTCCGCCCGGGAGCTTTCCGACAAGGATTTGAAATTCTCCGACGCGGCGGCGGCGGAACTGGAGCTGATCGCCTCCGCTCTGCAAGAGATTTTGGACCGGACCATCGGCTGCTTTATCGACAACGCCCCCGACGCCGCCATCCTGGTGGAGCCGCTGGAGGAGACGATTGACCGCCTGATTGACGAGGTCCGCACCCGCCACATCGCGCGCTTGCAGCAGGGGCGCTGCACCATTCAGTTGGGCTTTGTCCTCAGCGATCTGCTCACCAATTTCGAGCGGGTGTCCGACCACTGCTCCAACCTGGCGGTGTGCGTCATTGAGGCCGCCGGCGGCGACGTGGCCCGCCACGCCTATTTGCAGGACCTGAAATCCGACGGCACCTTTAACGAAACCCTGCGGCTGAGCTTGGAGAAATACCATCTGCCCAAGGAATAAAGCACATCAAAAGCAGGGCTGTCCACCGGTGAAGCGGTGGACAGCCCTGCTTTTTGGCGGGTTCCTTCCATAAAATGCCCCTTGACATCTGAAATGATTGTGATATCATAATCATATCAAATTTGAGAGAATGGACAGGTGATTCATATGGAGGAAAACTTGCGCAAGGGCAAAAACGGCATGGGACTGCTGATACTGGATATTTTGGGGATTCCATTGGGGATTGCGGGCTTTATCGTGGGGGGGGCTGCCATGACGGAGAATATCCGCACGGTCTATCTGGGCGTGGCGCTGGCCATTGTGGGGGGACTGCTGGCGTTTTTGATCTGCCCCATTTTACTGGCGGCATTTAAGGTATTAAAGCCCAACGAGGCCTTGGTGCTGACCCTGTTCGGCAAATACTACGGCACTTTGCGGGGTCCGGGTCTGTTCGCGGTGAATCCCTTCGTCTCCGCCATCAATCCCACCAAGGGCATGGAGGTGGTGACCACCACCGGCAACGGTGCCGCCGGCGGAACCGTCTCCACCCAGCATCGGGGGGGACACAAAAGCGACACCACCGCCGGCAAGCGGATTTCCCTCAAGGTCATGACGCTGAACAACGACAAGCAAAAGGTCAACGACAAGCTGGGCAATCCTGTGGAAATCGGCGTGGTGGTGATTTGGAAGGTGGTCAATACCGCCCAGGCGGTGTTCGATGTGGACAACTACATGGAGTTTCTCTCCATTCAGGCGGATTCCGCCCTGCGGAATATTGTGCGGATGTACCCCTACGACATCTGCGACGACGGGGAAAACCAGGGCGAGCTGTCCCTCCGGGGCAGCAGCCTGGAAGTGGCGCAAAGACTGAAGGAGGAATTGCAGGAGAAGGTGGGCGTGGCGGGCCTAGAGATCGTGGAGACGAAAATCACCCATCTGGCCTACGCGCCGGAAATTGCCGCCGCCATGCTCCAGCGCCAGCAGGCCAGTGCCATTGTGGACGCCCGGAAGCTGATTGTGGAGGGGGCCGTGGGCATGGTGCAGATGGCCCTGACCCAGCTCTCCGACGAGAAAATTGTGGAGCTGGACGATGAGCGCAAGGCCGCCATGGTCAGTAACCTCCTGGTGGTCCTCTGCGGCAACCGGGATGCCCAGCCCATTGTCAACAGCGGTTCTATCTATTAACCATGGCCGAGGAAAAGAAGCAAATTCCCCTGCGGCTCTCCCCCTCACTGTACGCCAAGCTGGCCCGCTGGGCGGAGGACGATTTCCGCTCCGTCAATGGGCAGATTGAGTTTCTTTTGACCGAGTGCGTCCGTGTGCGGGAAAAAGGGGACACAGCAAAGCTGTAAAAAAATACGGTGTAAGCCCGGCGGGCATCCCCAAAATAGGGATGTCCGCCGGTTTTGGCAGAATCTGCGTCCGGTGACGCCCTGCCGCCTGGCCGGGGGATGGGATTGCCTCCCCGAAAAAGAAACAAATTCCCAAAATAGACCTTTTTTTCGACATTTGTTGTCATTTTAAAAAGTTTGTGGTAAAATCATAAAAAGTGGATATTTTATC
>JAVVPH010000136.1:0-5259 GCA_036655835.1 Oscillibacter sp. | reverse complement strand
AAGCAATTTTTAGAACTGGGGCAGCTTGGAAACCACGGCGGCACAGCGGGGGCAGAGGGTGGGATGGTTGGCATCCTCCCCCACCCGGAGGGAGTGCATCCAGCAGCGCTGGCACTTCTCGCCGGTGGCCTCGCTCACCTCCACGGTCAGTCCCGGGAAGGCGGTGCCGCGGCCCGTCACGGAGTCCGCCGACGGCGGGGCGGAGGAGAGCTTGCAGTCCGACACAATCAGCACCTCCGCCAGATTCAGCCCCGCCACCTGCATCAAGGTGGAGGCGGTGGCGTCGTCGTCGGCGTGGAGGGCCACATGGGCCTCCAGTGCCTTGCCGATTTTCTTCTCGGCCCGGGCGGCTTCCAGCACGGCGTTCACATCGCCCCGCAGTGCCACGGCAACGGCCCATTTTTCCATGGTTTTGCCGTCCAGAGCATAGTCCGCGAACACCTTGTTCATGTCGTTGAACACCACGTTGCGCCCGTCGTCCCCGGCGCGGTGGGGCATGGACTGCCAAATCTCGTCGCAGGTATAGACCAAAATCGGGGCAAAGAGCTTGGTCATGGTGTCCACAATCAGGAACAGGGCGGTCTGGGCACTGCGGCGCTTTGCGCCGTCAATTTCCTCGCAGTACAGCCGGTCCTTGATGATGTCCAGATAGAAGTTGGACAGCTCCACCACGCAAAAATCGTTGACCGCGTGGGTGATGGTCAAAAATTCGTAGTCGCAGTAGGCCTGCTCGCACTTTTCAATCAGGGCGTTCAAGCGGGTGATGGCCCAGCGGTCCAGCTCCTCCATCTCCTCGGGCGGAACCAGATGGTCGGCGTTGAAGCCCTCCAAATTGCCCAGGCAGTACCGGGCGGTGTTGCGGAATTTCAGATAGTTCTGGGACAGCTGCTTGAAAATTTCGTCAGAGCAGCGCACGTCCTGATGGTAGTCGGCAGAGGCGGCCCAGAGCCGGAGCAGATCCGCGCCGTATTTTTGGATAATCTCATTGGGGTCCATGCCGTTGCCCAACGACTTGTGCATGGCCTTGCCCTCGCCGTCCACGGTCCAGCCGTGGGTGACGCACTGCTGGAAGGGCGCGCCGGCGCCCATGGCGCCCACGGCGGTGAGCAGAGACGACTGGAACCAGCCGCGATATTGGTCCAAGCCCTCCAAATACATGGTGGAGGGCCAGAAGCCCTGGTCTTTTTTCATCGAGGCCACATGGGTCGCGCCGGAATCGAACCAGCCGTCCAGGGTGTCCTCCTCCTTGGTGAAGGTCTTGCCGCCGCAGTGGGGGCAGGCAAAGCCCTGGGGCAGAATTTCCGCCGCCTCCTTGGCAAACCAGGCGTTGGAGCCCTCGGCGGCAAACAAAGCGGCGATGGCATTGATGCTCTCGTCGGTGACAACGGGCTTGCCGCAGTCCGCGCAGTACACCACGGGGATGGGCAGGCCCCACTTGCGCTGGCGGGAGATGCACCAGTCGTTCCGCTCCCGAATCATGGAGATCATGCGCTCCTTGCCCCAGGCGGGGACCCAGCGCACCGCGTCGCAGGCGGCGACGGCCTCTTCCTTAAAGGAGTCCACGGAGCAAAACCACTGGGGGGTGGCCCGGAAAATGATGGGGCCCTTGCACCGCCAGCAGTGGGGATAGCTGTGGACGATATCCTCGGCGGCAAAGAGCACGCCACTGTCCTTCATATCCTGCAAAATAATGGGGTTGGACTCGTCGGTCCGCAATCCGGCGTATTTTCCGGCGTACTCCGTGTGATAGCCCCGGTCGTCCACCGGCACCACAATGTCCATGCCGTAGCTCCGGCAGCAGGCGTAGTCGTCCGCGCCGAAGCCGGGGGCGGTGTGGACGCAGCCGGTGCCGGAATCCATGGTCACGTAGTCCGCCAGCAGCAGGCGGGAGGTTTTATCCAAAAACGGATGCTGGGCCAGCATATTTTCAAAAAACGCGCCGGGATGGGTTTCCACAATCTCGTAGGACTGGAACCCGCCGATGGTCATGACCTTCTCGGCCAGGGCCTCCGCCACGATATAAATTTCGCCGCTGGGGACCTTCACCAGGGCATACGGCTCCTCGGGATGGAGGGCGATGGCCAAATTCCCCGGCAACGTCCAGATGGTGGTGGTCCAAATGACAAAGGAGAGCTTGCTGTGGTCGATGTGGGCCAGCTTGCCCAAATCGTCCTTCATGGGGAATTTCACATACACCGTGGTGCAGGGGTCGTCCTGATATTCGATCTCGGCCTCGGCCAGGGCCGTCTCGTCCTTGGGGCACCAGTACACGGGCTTGAGGCCCTTGTAAATATAGCCCTTTTTGAACATCTCGCCAAACACCCTCACCTCCTCGGCCTCAAAGCCGGGGTCCATGGTTTTGTACGGATGCTCCCAGTCGGCAATCACGCCCATGCGCTGAAAGCCCTTCATCTGGACGTCGATATAGTGCTGTGCGAAGTCATGGCAGGCGGAGCGGAACTCCGGCACGGACATGGCCTTGCGATTGAGCTTGTTCTTTTTGATGATGGCGGATTCAATGGGCATCCCGTGGTTGTCCCAGCCGGGGATATAGGGCGTGTAGTAGCCCCGCATGGCGTAGGCGCGGGTGATAAAATCCTTCAGGGATTTGTTCAGGGCATGGCCCATGTGCAAATCGCCGTTGGAAAACGGAGGGCCGTCGTGGAGGTTGAAGAGGGGCTTGCCCTCGTTCTTTTTCAGCAGCTCGTTGTAAACGTCCTGACTCTCCCAGCGCGCCTGCATGGCCGGCTCCCGGGTGGGCAGTCCCGCCCGCATGGGGAAGTCGGTTTTGGGAAGATTGATGGTTTTGTTGTAATCCATTTGATTCGCTCCTTACATCGTTCTAAATGGGGCGTAGTTCCCCTTGATTGCACTGCCTTGGGCGGAATAAAAAAACGCCCTGTCTCCATCAAAGAGACAGGGCGTTTTAAAAACACTCTGCGGTACCACTCTCGTTGCCGTAGACTCACGCCTGCGGCCGCTCATGCCCGCATACGACGGGCGGACGATATAACGTTCGTCACACGTCCGCGCTTACTGCTTCGCTTGCTTTTCAGCGGGAGGCTCCAAGGTGATTTTCCTCTTCCGTTCCTCACCGCTTTCCACCTGACAGCGGCTCTCTTTGCAGGAATCGAAAGGCTACTCTTCCTTTTCTACGCCAAATGTTCAATTAAAAGCTATACTATCATGTTTTTGCCGTTTGTCAAGCCGAAACTTATGCCGCCAGCACGAAATATCCCATGCACAAAGCCAGGGTACACAGGGCGAAGAGCAGGGCGGGAATCCACTCCTTGTCCCGGGCGGAGAGCAGCAGATTGACCGCGCCCAAGAGGATGGTCGCGCCCACGGCAATCACCCAGGTAAACATCCCCCGGACAAAGATAAATTCCAGCGCGGTCAGTGCGCCCACCACCAAAAAGGCAATTTGGAAGCCTTGCTTCATTTTCATCATGTAACGTTACTCGCTTTCTTGTTTTGGGACAGGCTCCGCCGAAAAGGCCCCCGGCCGTTTTCCGCGGAACGTCCTTTGATACGAACTTATTGATACCGAAACTGCCTGCCGGAGTATTCGTCCACACAGCGCAGAAACAGCTCGTGGCTGTGAAACTCCAAAAGCTGGCAGTTCTCCTGTTCGTGAAAGGAAACAATGCGGTTTTTCGTGTCCACCCACATCCGCCAAAACGCGCTGACGGTCCTGTTTTTTTCCATACTCAAAAAACTCCCTTCTTTTGATGCCCTCTTTTTATTAGACGGTTGCCGGGGGCAAAACGTTTCCCTTTTTTCAAAAAAATGTGGAAAACCCCGCAATATTTCAGGATTCCGCCTGCAAGTTTGCCAGAGCGTTCTCCGTATCCGTCAAAAATCCCGCCCAGGCCTCTGGATTTTCCACATAGTATTTCGGGCAGATTTTCCCCGACACATCGTAGTGCCGCAGAACGTCCCTCTGGGGGTTCAATTTAAATTCCTTGCACAGCCAGGCGGTCAATTCCACCGCCCGGTCATAGGATGCCGGGGCAAACGCCCCGGTGTCGTCGGGATGGCAGACCTCCACCGCCACGGTGTCCTCGTTGCGGGAATTGGAGGCGTAGGAAATCTCGCTGAGGGGGATGCACTGCACCACCTCCCCCTCCAGTCCCACCACGAAGTGGGCACTGGCGTAAACCGCGTCCGCGCCCAGGGCCAGCGTCTCAAAATAACTGCGGTTGGCCTTGGCGGTGGTGCCGGGATTGCCCACGTAATGAATCACCACGCCGTTGATTTTCGTCAGGGGCGTGCCGGGGCGGGAATAGGGGTTCACCGTCAGATAGTCCTTTTCCACCCAGTCCGGCGTTTGAATTTTCTCGCCGGGGAGCCCCCGGTTCATCCACCACAGTCCCGCTCCCGCCAGGGTAAACAGCGTCAGCAGACACAGCGCGGCAAACCGGGGATTCCATTTTCTCTTGGCGTTCTTGTTTCTCCGTGCCATGGCGTTTTACACCGTGGTTCCCTGGGCGGCGGAGGCCGCCGGGGCCTCTTCCGCCGCCGTCTCCGGGTCAATGAGGGCGACCTCCGGCTCGGCGGGGGCCGGGGAGTCCGGCCGCTCGGTGGTGGAGGTTTTGCCGTCCTCCCACGCGTCTTGCAGGGCGTAGGTCTGCGCCTCGGTGAGGAGGGCGCGCTCCTCGGTGACAATGCCCAAGTCCCTCAGCGCGGCGATGGTAGCAGTGCAGTAAATGCTGAGGGAAATACCCAGATATTCCTGATGCGTGGGGCCGTTGTCGCCGTCCCGGCGAACGTACAGCTCCACATTGTTGTTGTACGTGACTGTATCCGCATCCGTATCGAGGAAGCTTCCCTTCCCCATGCGGCCCGCGGCAATATCCTCGCTGACCGCGGCAAAAATAGCCCGCGCCTCCTCCGTGGTGAGGTCGTAGCTCTTCCACTCGCCGCCCCGGTCGTTGCTGTAATAGCCGAAGTCACCGCCGGTGATTTCGCCTGCCGCCGTCACGCCGCCCAAAATAAAGTCCCGCTGGATTTGGGGATCGCTGTACAGCGCGGAAAGCCGAGCCGCCGCGCTCTCCGCCTTGGCCACATCCTCCGCCGTGTAGCGCAGATTGTATCGCCGGTGAATGGCACTGCCATTCTTCAAATAATAGTTCAGCTCCACGTAGATCTGACTGACAAATTCATGGTTGTCACCGGTCTGCGCCACGTCATCTCTGAACTGCTCCCGCTCCTTTTGCAGCCCCTTTTCCGACACAATGGCCTGGTGCGCCGCTTCCA
>JAVVPH010000135.1:0-5270 GCA_036655835.1 Oscillibacter sp. | reverse complement strand
GTTTTTCAATCATCAGTTTTTGAAACTTCTCACGGGTTTCAAAAACTTGCCTCAGCTTGTCGAAAAGGCTTTTTCGACAAGCTGAGGCCCGGTCCTTTTGGACCGGGCCTTTTTGGCGCGCTTTGAAAAATTAACAGTTTGTAACTTTTGTAACAATTTCACTTTCCCCTGTTGCGTTGACGGAAAAAACCGTATATAATGTAACGAAATATAGAATTATGTCGACTTGGCCACAAGATGCGGATTTTGTGGCGAATTTGCCGACTGTAATCGTAAAGGGGTGCCAGCATGATTCGTTTAAAAAACGTGGAGATGGAGTATGACAACGGCGTGAAGGCCATCAAGGGCATCTCGCTGTCTATTGAGGACGGGGAGTTCGTTTTCTTAGTCGGCCCCTCCGGCTCCGGAAAATCCACCATCATTAAATTACTCACCGGGGAAGTGGAGCCTTGCGCCGGCCGCATTATGATCAACGGCTTCTCCGTCAGCAATATCACCGACCGGCAGATTCCCCTGATGCGCCGCACCTTGGGCGTTATTTTTCAGGATTTCCGGCTCATTGAAAAAAAGACGGTGTACGACAATCTCGCCTTCGTTATGCGGGCGGTGGGCGCGGCGCCCAAGGAGATTCGCAAGCGGATTCCCTACGTATTGGAATTGGTGGGCCTGGAAAAGCGGGCGGAGAGCTACCCCACAGAGCTTTCCGGCGGCGAGCAGCAGCGGGTGGCCATCGCCCGGGCGCTGATGAATAACCCCACCACCATCATCGCCGACGAGCCCACCGGCAACCTGGACCCGGATCGGTCCCTGGAGCTGATGAGCCTGCTGGCCCGCATCAATCAGCTGGGGACCACCGTGGTGGTGGTGACCCACGAAAAGGACCTGGTGGACCGCTTTGGAAAGCGGGTGGTCACGCTGGACGCGGGACGGATTATCAACGACGGCGTGGGCGGCTATGTGGGAGGGCGCATCCATGGGTAAACACGATTTTCGCTATTTTTTCCGGGAGGGCGGAAGAAATATGCTCAGCCACGGCTTCATGTCCTTCGCCGCCATCGGCATCACGGTGGCCTGCCTGCTGATTATGGGGACCTTCACCCTGGTGGCGGTGAACGCCAACGCCAACCTCAAGGATTTGGAACAGGAGAACGAGATTCTGGCCTATGTGGACGAAACCTATACGCCGGAGCAGGCCCAGGCCCTGCAAGCCCGCCTGATGACGATTCCCAACGTGGCCTCCGCCACCTACATCAGCCGGGAAGAGGCCACCGCCAATTTTGAGAAAAAATTTGCGGACAAGCCCGCGTTTCAGGAGCTGGACCCCCAAATTTTTCGGGACCGCTACGCCATTAAAATCCACGATTTAAACCAACTCTCCGCCACGGTGGTCAATGTTCAGCAGGTGGAGGGGGTGGCGGATATGAGCGCCCACGAGGAGATCGCCGGCGGCTTTATCGCCGTGCGGAACGTCGCCACCGTGGTCTGTGTGGCGCTGATTGCCATTTTGTTTCTGGTGTCGGTGTTCATTATCTCCAACACCATCAAGCTCACCACCTTTGACCGCCGGGATGAAATCGCCATCATGCGCATGGTGGGCGCCACCAACGGCTTTATCCGCTGGCCCTTTGTATACGAGGGGTTTATGCTGGGCTTTTTGGGCGCGATTGCGGCGTTTTTCCTGCAATGGGCGCTGTACGCCGCGGTGACCCACGGGGTGGACACCAGCGACACCCTGCAGCTGATCCGAATTTTGCCCTTTAAAGAGCTGTGGGCACCGGTGGCCGCCACCTTTGCCGGCGCGGGTATTCTCATCGGCGTGGGGGGCAGCCTGTCTGCCATCCGCAAGTTTTTGCAGGTGTGAGGAGGACGTATGAAAAAGAGAAATGGAACGATAAAACGCCTGGGCCGCAGTCTCTTAGTCCTGCTGCTGGCTATGACCCTGGTGACAAGCAGTCTCTCCCCCGCCCTGGCGCTGTCCCAGGCGGATATCGACGCGCTGAAAAATGATGCCGGCGATTTGGCCGGTCAGAAAAAGGAGCTGGAAAAGCAGCTTGCCGCCTTGGCGGACGATAAAAAACAGGCGCTCCAGCGCAAAAAACTGCTGGATCAGCAAATCAACGTGCTTGCCTCCCAAATTGGCAATGTGGAGCAGCAGATTTCCGATTACGCCGCCCTCATTGTCCAGACGGAGGCGGAGCTGGCGGACGCCGAGGCCCGGGAGGCCGCGCAGTATGAGCTGTTTTGCCAGCGCGTCCGGGCCATGGAGGAGCGGGGCACCATCAGCTATTGGTCGATTCTCTTTCAGGCGGAGAGCTTCACGGACCTGCTGAGCAATCTGGATTTCATCAATGAAATTATGGATTCCGACCAGGCGGTGATTGACGAGCTACAGGCCCTGCAAGAGGAAATTCAGACTAAAAAGGACGCTCTGGTCCAGAGCAAAGCGGACTCCGAGGCACTAAAGGCCGAGCTGATGCCCAAGAAGGCGGAGCTGGATACCCAGCGCGCGGCGGCCAACAAACTGGTGCGGGAAATTGAGGACAACCAGAACGATTACGAGGAAACCCTGGCTGACATCGAGGCGGAGGAGGAGGCCATTCAGGCCCGGATTGTGAAGCTGTCCAAGGAATTGGCGGCGCAAAGTGCCGGACCTGCCGCTCTGGGCGGATACATCTGGCCGGTGAACAGCCGCAGAATCACCTCCACCTTCGGCGGACGGGCCTCCCCCGGCGGCATCGGGTCCACCAACCATAAGGGTGTGGACATCGGCGGCGTGGGATACAGCTCTGAAATTTTCGCCGCCAAGGGGGGGACGGTCATTGTCTCCCAATATTCCAGCTCCTACGGCAACTATGTGGTGGTGGCTCACGGCGGCGGAAATACCACGCTGTACGCCCATATGAGCAGCCGCAAGGTAGTCTCCGGTCAGGTGGTGAAGCAGGGCGCGGTGCTGGGCATTACCGGCTCCACCGGCCACTCCACCGGCCCCCATCTCCACTTTGAAATTACGGAGAACGGCGTGCGCATCAACCCGCTGAATCCACCCGGCTACCTCAATGGCTACAAGCTGTCCAGATAAACAACTCACATAATCCGCCCTCCCGCTCCATACCATGGAGCGGGAGGGTTTTCAGTATGATTGGTTTACTTTTATGGCAGCCCCCGGACCTTCGCCGCCCCGCCCTGGAAAGCGGGGAGGAGAGCATCCTCCAAATGCGCTTTTTCTGCGTCCGTCTGCGGCGGGAACGCCCTGCCGCCCTGCGCCGCCATGTCAAAGCCGCCGCCAAACGGCTCCGCCGGGCGGGCGTCACCCGTGTGGTGCTGCCGACGGGGTTTCCCTGTGGGGAGCTGCTTCAAAAATATGGGATATTTCCCGTCTCCACGCTGTCCCTGCGGCGGAGCCTGGCGGCGGATTTGGTCCGTGCCATCCAGCCCTGCGACCGGGCCCGGGTGGCGGTGGCGGGGGAGCGGGTGACGGAGGAGCTGGTCCGGGCGGTGACGGAAATTTCCCTCCGCAGCCGGTATGTGCTGGTGTCGCTGCCCTACGGCGGGGAGGAGCTGTGCCGCCGTCTCCGCCGGGCTTACGGCGTGTCGCCCCTGCTGAATCCCAGCCGGGAGCAGTTGGACCAGGCCGACGTGCTGGTGCTCTTTTCCCGCCGGGAGGATTTGAAAAATCCGGCGGTGGTTCCGCTGTACGAGGGAGCGGAGGACGCGCCGCTGCCGCCGCTGACCCTGCCCCCGGAATGGGAGGCACAGCTTCCCCCCGATTGTCACCGGCCCCAATTGCTAGCGGCACTGCTAGAGGGCGGCGCGCTGAGGCGGGAACAGATTACCCTGGGGGCTGAAAGCCGGACTGGGCTTGACATTCCGGAACCTAGCCCCTATAATACTACTTTATGATAATATAGAATAAGTATGTGCCCCCTAAAGCAGAGGGATTTCCCCATAAAACGAGACTCAGAAAGGAACGGAATTTCAATGGAAAAAGAATACAAAATGAGTGCGGCCCGCGCTGAGGAGCTGCAGGAGGAACTGAATTTTCTAAAAACCACCCGCTCTGATGAGGTGGCCGAGCAAATCAAAATTGCCCGGGGCTTTGGCGACTTGTCTGAAAACAGCGAATATGACGAGGCGAAAAACGAGCAGGGCAAGCTCTATTCCCGCATCGCGGAGCTGGAAGAAATTTTGCAGCACGTGGTGTTGGTGGACGAGAGCAACGCCCCTAGCAACGTGGTCACCATCGGCAGTAAGGTGACGGTGGCAGACGCCGGCGGCAAGCTGATGCCGGTCTATAAAATTGTCGGCTCTCAGGAGGCGGACCCCATGCACGGCATTATCTCCGAGGAGTCTCCCTTTGGCCACGCGCTGGTAGGCGCGAAGGAGGGGGATACCGTCACGGTGGATGCCCCTCGCGGCCCCATTTCCTACACGGTGAAGAAGATCGAACGATAAGGAGCGCACTATGTCTGAACAGAAGAATCACGAGCAGCCCCAGGACCTCTCCGAAATTTTGCAAATCCGCCGGGAGAAGCTGACTGCCCTGCAAAATGCCGGAGAAAACCCCTTCGAGCAGACCAAGTTCGATTGGAACGCCACCTCCGAGGAAATTAAAGCCAAGTTCGACGCCATGGAGGGCCAGAGCGTGAAGCTGGCGGGCCGTCTCATGAGCAAGCGCGGCATGGGCAAGGTCAGCTTTTGCGACCTCCAGGACCGGGCCGGCCGCATCCAGCTCTATGCCCGCCGGGACGAGATGGACGAGGTTGTGTACGACAAGTTTAAAAAATTCGACATCGGCGACATTGTGGGCGTGGAGGGCGACGTGTTCCGCACCCAGCGGGGCGAGATGAGCGTCCGGGTGAAAACCATCCTCCTCCTGAGCAAATCCCTGCTGCCCCTGCCGGAAAAATTCCACGGCTTGCAGGATAAAGAGCTGCGCTATCGCCAGCGGTACGTGGACCTTCTCATGAATCCCGAGGTCCGGCGGAATTTTGAAATCCGCTCCAAATTCATCAAGCACGTCCGGGACTTTTTGGACGCCCGGGGCTACATGGAGGTGGAGACACCGGTGCTGAACACCATCTCCGGCGGCGCCACGGCCCGGCCCTTCATCACCCACCACAATACCTTGGACTTGGATATGTTCATGCGCATCGCCACGGAGCTGCCCTTAAAGCGGCTCATCGTGGGCGGACTGGACCGGGTGTATGAAATGGGCCGCATTTTCCGCAACGAGGGCATGGACCTCAAGCACAATCCCGAATTTACCACCG
>JAVVPH010000134.1:0-5283 GCA_036655835.1 Oscillibacter sp. | reverse complement strand
CATCTCTCCCTTACACCGTGATGTGGGCCGTCAGGTAAATCTGATTCAGCCCGTGGGCCACCGCAAAGCTAAACGCCACCTCGCAGGTGGTGGGGTTGTCGGCGGAGGCCGCCGCGCTCACCTCGCCGTAGCTGTCGATGATCTCCGTCGCCAGTTTCCGCTCCAGCTCCACAATCACCTGGGAGCGGATGGCACTGCGGTTGCGCTTGGTATTTTTTGCCCGGATAAATTTACTGCGCAGTGCGTCCCGGATGGAGGGGATCACGTTGTCCACAATCAAAATTGTGGTCAGCTCCCGCCAGGTATTGTCCGCGACGGTGCCGGATTTAGTTTTGGTGGTAATGCCCCGCACAATGGAAACCGTCCCCGCCGCGCTCTCCAGCGGTGTCACGCCGCCTCGGACCAACAGGTCAATGTCGTTGTCGCTGTAAGCGGTGCCCAGGCCGCCCAAACCCTTTAATTCCGCGCCGTTCAGCGGAACCGCCGGGTCGTGGCCGGAGGCAATCACCCCCGCCAGTGCCGCCGCTGCGAACACGGCGGGCAGCGGATCTCCCGTCTCGCTCAGCGTGTCCGGACCCACCAGCACCACCCGCTCGTTGTTCAGTGCCTCCGCCCGTGTCACCAGAGCCGCCACAGTCTCTCCGCTGCTGCCCACCACGGCAATTCGCTCTTTTCGGCTGCCCGATGCCGTCTCCACGGCACTGCGCAGTGCCTGCTGCACCGTCAGCTCTCCGCTGTCGCACAGCACCACCTGCACCTCCGCGCCGTTCAAGCTGTCAAACGCCGTCTGATAATCGGCCAGTGCCGCCGTGTCCGCCACCCGCACCGCCACCACGGTGGACGCGCCGTTGGCAAACAGCAGCCGCAGCAGTTGGCTCATCCCCGGCGCGTCAGCGGTGTTTTCACCGAAGGCCTCCACCCCGGCGACATAGCTTGTCAGCGTCACCGCCTGACCCGCCGTTCCTCGAACAGCCTTCGCCGCCACACCGATGGCTTTGGCGGCACTGCCGCCGGATACCACGGCAGACGCGTCGTAGGAGGAATATACCCCCGGACGCTCATGATTCAAATTGTTCAAATGACTACCCCCTTCAAAGTAAATCTCAAAAAGGCCTCGCCCTCCTCCGCCGTCTGGGCGGTGAAGATGGCCCGGCACCGCAAGCGGCCCCTGCGCAAAAACATCCCCGTCTCCTTCTCCCAGACAACGGCCTCCCAGGCCAGCTCTCCGGCCCGAATACCGACAGGCAGGCCCGAAAGCAGTACCTCCGATGCGGCGGCGCAGCCGTTTTCGCAGTCCCCCGCGCCCTCTGCCCGCACATCCACGGAGATCACCGCGTCCAGCTCCTTGCCGTAAACCTCTCGCACCGTTCCGCTCACCGGGTCAAGCAGCTCCCCCAAATAATTGCAAAAGCCCAGTACCCGGCCCGTGACCTCCGCCACATCCACGGCGGCAACCGCCCCGGGGTATCGTTTTCGCTCCCCGGGACGGAAGGCGGCAAGGGCCGTCACGCCGCCTCCGCCCAGGGCCGCAATCACCGCCCCGCGCACCTGTAACAGCTCTTTCATGTTGCCGTCTCCTTTTCCAGTGCCGCCCACCAGTGGGACAGCGTCTCCCCCACATAAAAGGGCGCGCTGTTCTTCACGGTAAAGGCCCTGTCTCCCCAGACCACCCTGTCCCCGGGGGAAACCGATTCCCGCCCCAGATACAGCCACAATCGCCTGTCCATGGTGCCGATGGCCGTCACCACGCCCGGGGGCTGATGCTTCTCCGTCACCGGTTGGAGGAAGGCCCGAATTTCTCGGACCGTCCCCCCCTGCGTCAGGGTGACGCTCTGACCGCCGCGGTCCAAAACCCGCTGAAACCACTCCGTCATCCCCGCACCCCACAAAAGGCAAAATCGTCCTCCGCCACATAGGGGGCCATCAGCTTCTCCGCCTGTGCCCGCAAGTTTCCTGCCAGTGCCATCGTCTCTCCGGCGGACTTTTGACTGACGGAGACGCTCCCCGCCGTAAAGGCCGCCGTGCTCTCTCCGCCGCCCCGACCACTGGAAAGCATTGCCACGGCAACAAATGCCGCCGCGCATTGAAAGGCCCCGCCGCAGTCGGCGGCGGTGATGCCGGAGCGCAAACGCCTGGTCCACTCCGCCTCCGCCGCCGTACACAGCAGCTCCAGCAGATTGATTTCCGCCTGGCCCGCGCCGGACAGAGCCCGGGCCAGCGCCAGGATTTCCCCGTGCATCTTAACCCACCGTCAGGACTTTGGACGCCTGGGTGAACAGCTTGGCAAAGCCAGAAATACTGGTGATGGCCGCGCGTTCCAGTTGGCGGTCAATCAGCTTGTCGTACTCCACCGTCACCTCGCTGCCGCAAATCATTTCCAGTGCGTAGTTCTTGTCCAAACCGATGATGGTGCCGGCGGGCATGGCGCTGGAGCGCAGCAGCTTTGCGCCCAAGGGCGTGGTCAGGGTGCCGGTGCCCTGAAAATTCAGTCCCGTCAGGGGATTTTGAAATTCCGAGAGCTTCAGCATGGCCAGCATCATGTCGTTGCTCACCAGCAGGGTGTTCATGGAATAGGGGTCAAATTGGCTCCAAAAATCCAACAGCGCGGCATAGCTCAAGCCGCCCTTCACGCCGCCGATGGGTGCGGTGCCAACCTTGTATGCGGGGGCGGCGTTGGCGTTTCCATCGCCGGTACGAATCACGGAGATGGCGTCCTGCAAATGCATTCTTCCGATGTACGCGCCAATCTGGCGCAGTGTCACGGAGAAGAGATCCAGTCGCTGGAAGCGAATGGCCTCATAGGAGGCCACCAGCATCCGGCCGCGTTTGTGCAGCCGCACCAAATTCTCCTGGGTGCGCACGGTGGTGGTGGGAATCAGGGCACCCTCCTCCACGCGTTTGAGCTCCTTCTCGTTTTCCGTGGGAACCGAGGCGATGGAGCGATAGTCCATGCCGTCAAAATGGGTCACCGTGGCGGTGATGGCAGGCAGAATGCTCTCCTCCTCCATCCCCTGACGCACCACCCGGGACACAAATTCCGGGAACAGCACCGCAGATTCCGTGGAGTGGAAAAACTTTTCCACCATGTCGCTGCCCGCGCCCTTCACCTTGATGTCAAAGCGCTTGAGCTGACGCTGAAACGCGTCCAAGCCCTCCAAGGCCGTGCCGCGATAGCTCTCGCCGGGGTCCAGTGCCTCCAGCGTCTGGGCAAAACTGCGGCCGCTCTGACCGTACATACCCTTTTCCAGTTTGATATTTTCGTAATGATAAGCCATCTTTTTTCTCCTCCTCTTACAGTGCGAATGTCACAGTTTTGGCGGCGGCATCCACATCCACCACCAAATACTGTCGCTTCGCCGCATTGACCTTCACGCCGCCGGCGCCGTCTGCCGCCAGGCCCACATAGCCCAGTGCGGGTGCCGGGTCGGTGTAGCCCGCCGTCACCATGCCGCCCAACTGGACGGAGCACGCGTCGCCGCCGTGGCTGACGGACAATACCGCGCCGCAAAACGCGTCCTCCGCCCCGCAGACTGCCACCGTGTCGTTTGCGCTGATTTTCACCAATTCCCCTTCGCCCACCTTGGTGCAGGCAAAGGTGGCGGCCCACTGGCCGATTCCCTCATAAGAAAGCTTCATGGTCATCCTCCTTCAATTCATTCGTCCTCAGACGAGAAATACAGTTTCATCGCTGTTTACCCCGGTGCCCCGGGCCCGCAGCTGGGGTATCGCCGGATATTGCGCGTCCACCTTCACGCCGTAGGCCCGCTTCAGCTCCAACAGCTCCGGCTCCTCCAATTTTTCCGCGATGCCGGTAAACACCCCGCCGTCCAGTTGTCCGTCCGCCAGCAGGGCCAAACGCACCACCTCGCGGCGCAGGCTCTTCATGTAATTGCGCCCCAGCTCCGCCTGTGCCCGCAGTAAGGACAGTTCCTCGCCGTATTCCCCCTGTCCCCCCTGGCGCAGGTGCTTCATCACCCCCGCCTGCCGCTGGGCCGGCACCGCCACAAAGGACCATTCATAGGCGTCCGTCGGCTCCCGCAGCTCCGCGAAGCACAGCTTGTCGCCGTAGCTCTGTCCCTTCACGTGGGCGCAGCTTCCGCTCACCGCGCCGCACACGGAGCAAAGGCTCTTTGCCACGCTGCACCCCACGCTGACCTCTTTTTTGATGCCGCCCTCGATCTCCTCAATGAGCGCCTGGTTTTTCTCACTGCGCAGCAGATAGGCCCAGCCCTTTAAATAGGCGTAGCCGTCCCCCGCCGCCGTTTTTGTCTCCGGCTCCCGCACCAATTCCGTGCGGTAAATCCGGGCCGTCTGCCCCTGGGCGGACCACTGGTGGTCAAAAATGCCGCTTTTTCCCACAAACAGATCCCCCAGCACCGACAGCGCCGCCTCGTCAAAACGCTCCCAGTCCCGGTCCACCTCGTTGTCGCACAGCCGCACGGCAAAGGTGTATACCTGCTCCGGCCTAAGCGCCGTCTTGGCAAAGCCGTTGATGGCCGCCAGCTCCTCGTCCCCCACCGCCTCCGCCAGCGTCTCGCCCTGTTCCTTGCGAATCTCCATGTTTTTTACCCCCGTTTCAATCTCTCGCCCTCACGTTGTGGCGCTTGCGGCCTCTGCCGCGTCGTTTTCCAGTCTCAATTTCCGTGCCTGCTCCAAATAGAGTGCCGCCCTCGCCTCCTCCACCTGGTCCTGCAAATTGATGTCCTCCCAAACGGCCTCCACCCGCCCGTCATAGCCGTGCATCCGCAGCCACAAGCTGCAAATCCGCTCCACCGCAGGGGTCAGCGTGCGCCGCAGCGCGGTAATTTCGGTGGTGAGCAGATCCGCCTGTTGGGAGCTCATCCGCTCCGTAGAGGACCAGCTCAAGCCCAGCATAAAGGGCGGAACGCCGGTTTTCGCCACAATTTGCTCCAATAGCTGTCGCACGGGAATTTCGCTGTCCAAAATGGGCGCGTCCCCGCCGATGACCTGAATCCCCACGTCACCCACCGCCACAAAGTCCCGCACCGCGCCGTTTTTGGTGTCCTGCATGGCCCGGGACCACTCCCCCGCCAGCTGTTGACTGCGCTCCTGGGCCATGCCCCGGGCCTCGTCGCCGCCCTTGCAGGTCACCGCGAAGCGCACGTTGCCGCAGCGCTCCCAATTCACCCCCAGGGTGTGGTAAATCTTCATCAAAATATCCGTCATAAAGGGCAGGGACCGCAGCAGCGACACGCCGTAGGGGCTGTTCGCCTCCGGGCTCAAGGGCGTGAACAGCAAAAGCTGCTGCCAGGGCAGGGGGCG
>JAVVPH010000133.1:0-5373 GCA_036655835.1 Oscillibacter sp. | reverse complement strand
CTTTTTGGCGGGGGCTTTTTTCACTGCCGCTTTGGGGGCAGTGGGGTTCTCATCGGCGGCATCCCCCTGGGCAGACGGTGCAGCCACTGCGGTCTTTTTGACGGTGGGCTTCTTCGCGGTCTTTGCCGCCGGGGCCTTTTTGGCGGCGGGCTTTTTGGCGGCAACCGTCTTTTTGGCGGCAGCCGCCTTTTTCACTGGGGTTTTTTTCGCCGCCGTCTTTTTGGCGGGGGCTTTTTTCTCGCCGCTCTCAGCGCTTTCCTCCCCGTCGGAGCTGCCGTCCTCAGCGGTTTTCTTCTTGGGATAGCCCCGCTTGTCCTCCGGCAGAAATTCCGAGCAGGCGGCGTTGACGCAGAAGGGTTTTTTGAAGCCCTTGCCGGATTTTTTGAACATGGTCTGCCCGCAGACCGGGCAGTCGTCCTTCACCGGCACGTCCCAGGTCATGAAATCACAGCGGGTTTCCTCATTTTTATCGGTGCCGTGCTCACAGCCGTAGTAGCTGTACTGCTTATTGGTTTTTTTGCTCTTGCCGCTGCGCTTCATCATCCGTGCGCCGCACTTGGGGCAGCGGCCCGGCATTTCCACCACCAAGGGCATGGTGAAGGTGCAGTCCGGGTAGCCCGGGCAGGCCAAGAAGCGGCCGAAGCGGCCGGATTTCACCACCAGATTGCGCCCGCACTCCGGGCACTTTTCCTCGGAAATCTCGTCGGGCACCTTGATGCGGATTCCCTCCAGAGCGGCTTCCGCGTCCTTGAGATTCTGGTCGAAATTCCCGTAAAACTCCCGCAGGACGTTTTTCCAGGGCATTTGCCCATCGCCCACGGCATCCAGCTTTTCCTCCATATTGGCGGTGAATTTCAAATCGGCCACATCGGTGAAGCGGGTGGTCATCAGCTCCGTCACCACCCGGCCCAGATGGGTAATTTTCAGATATTTTCCCTCTTTGATGACGTACTCCCGGTCCAAAATGGTGGACACGGTGGGCGCGTAGGTGGAGGGGCGGCCGATGCCCTGGTCCTCCATGGCGCGGATGAGGGTGGCATCGGTGAAATGGGCGGGGGGCTGGGTGAAGTGCTGAAGGGGGCTGAACTCCTTCAGGGTCAACGTCTCCCCCTCTTGCAGGGCGGGAAGCGGCGACTCCTTTTCTTCCTTATCCTCGTCCCGGCCCTCTTCATAGACGGCGGTATAGCCGGAAAATTTCAAATTGCTGGAGCTGGCGCGGAAGGTATGCTCCGCCGCCTCAATCTCCACCGCCACGCTGTCATACACGGCGTTGGCCATTTGGCAGGCCACAAAGCGGCTCCAAATCAGGCGGTAGAGGCGGTACTGCTCGCCGCTTAAATCCCGCTTGAGCTGCTCCGGCGTCCAGTTGACATTGCTGGGGCGGATGGCCTCATGGGCGTCCTGGGCGTTGGCCTTGGCCTTGTAGTGGTTGGCCTTGGCGGGGTAATACTCCTTGCCGTAGCGGCCCAGAATAAAGTCCTTGGCGGCGGCCGCCGCCTCGTCTCCGATGCGCAGGGAGTCGGTTCGCATATAGGTAATCAGACCCACGGTGCCCTCCCCCGTCACGTCCACGCCCTCATAGAGCTGCTGGGCGATGGCCATGGTGCGCCGGGGGGTCATGGAGAGCTTGCGGGAGGCCTCCTGCTGCAAGGTGGAGGTGGTAAAGGGGGGCGAGGGACTGCGCTGTTTATCACTGCGCTTCACGGATTTCACCGCAAACACGGCGCTTTTCGTCTCCGCCATCACGGTTTCCACCGCCGCGCCGGATTTTAAATCCACTTTTTTGCCGTTTTTCCCGTGATAATGGGCGGGAAACGGAGTTTTTTTCAAATCACTGCCCAATAAATTGGCGTCCAGGGACCAATATTCCTCGGGGACAAAGCCCTCGATCTCCCGCTCCCGGTCGTCCACCATGCGGGTGGCCACGGACTGGACCCGCCCGGCGGACAGGCCCCGGCGGATTTTTTTCCACAGCAACGGGGACAGCTCGTAGCCCACGATGCGGTCCAGCAACCGCCGGGCCTGCTGGGCATCCACCAGATTTTGGTCAATGTCCCGGGGGGCCTGGATGCTCTCCTGCACCACGTTTTTGGTGATTTCGTTAAAGGTCACCCGCCGGGTTTTATCGTCCGGCAGCTCCAAAAGCTGCTTTAAATGCCAGGAAATGGCCTCTCCCTCCCGATCCGGGTCCGTCGCGAGGTAGACGATGTCCGCGCGTTTGGCGGACTTTTTCAAATCGCTGATGATGTCTTCCTTGCCCTTGATGGGCTTATAAACCGGCTCGAAATCGTTTTCAAAATCAATGCCGATGACGCTTTTGGGCAGGTCCCGCAGGTG
This sequence comes from Oscillibacter sp., assembly GCA_036655835.1. GTDB lineage: Bacteria > Bacillota > Clostridia > Oscillospirales > Oscillospiraceae > Oscillibacter. Next base: position 3,036 of record JAVVPH010000133.1, on the reverse strand, counting down.
GCCCATGCAGGCCTTGACCTCAAAGTCCTTACCCAGATATTTTTCAATGGTTTTGGCCTTCGCGGGGGACTCCACGATGACCAGACTGTGCTTTGCCATAGCTACCTCCACGCGCTTCCAAGGTGAAAGCGCGTTTTCTTTTTGCATTTATTCACAAAGGGACACTGCCCGGGCATAGCGTTTACCCGGATATTGTGTCACCAATTCGTCCAATTCAAGCAGCGTCATCGCGGAGAGGACGCGGCGGGTGGGAATGCCTGTCAGCGTAATCAAATCGTCCACCACCTGAGGCTCGTCGGTGAGGACCCGCAGCAGGGCAATCTGGTCGTCTGTAAAATCGTTTTTGGACAAGCTGAGCATGGGCGGAACCGCCTTGGATTCTGCCACCTGGCGGGTTTGGTAGCCCATGGTTTTGGGCTGCTCCCGGGCCTCAGCGGGGCGTATTTTATTTGGAAAGCGGGCCTCGTAGTCCCGCAGAATATCCCAGGCGTCACTGACCAGGCCGCCGCCGTCCCGGATGAGACGGTTGCAGCCCACACTGGTGGCGGCGTCGATGGGGCCGGGGACGGCGAACACATCCCGGCCCTGCTCCAAGGCGGTTTCAGCGGTGATCAGCGCGCCGCTGTGCTCCGGCGCTTCCACCACCAGGGTGGCAAGGCACAGGCCGGAGAGAATGCGGTTGCGGGCGGGAAAATGCCGGCCCATGGGCTCGGATCCCGGGGGATATTCGGAAATCAGCGCCCCTGCGGCGGCGACATCCTCGTACAGATAGCGATTTTCATAAGGGTAGGTCACGTCCAGTCCGTTGCCCACCACGGCGGCTGTGATCCCGCCGGCATGGAGGGCCCCCCGGGTGGCGGCGGCATCAATGCCCCGGGCAAGGCCGCTGACCACCACCCCGCCGCCCAGAGTCAGACCGTAGCCCAGCTTTTCGGCGGCGGCGACGCCATAGGGCGTGCAGTCTCGGGTGCCCACCACGGCCACAGCCGCCTCCTCGTCGAAGGCGGGCAGACGGCCCTTGACATACAGCAGACAGGGCGGGTCGTAAATATTTTTCAGCCGCCCGGGATAGTCCGCGTCGCCCAGGGTCAATATGCGCAAATCCAGCCGCTGACAGTCCGCTAAAATGCGGTCCGCGGCGGCCAGATTATGGTCCCCCAACAGGGCGACGGATTCCCGGGTGAGGCCCTGTGTCAGGGCCAGCTCGCCGGAATCTGCGTAATAAATGCTCTCCGGATCGCCAAAGCGCTGCAACAGCGCAAGGCGGGGTTGACTTCCCAGGGAGGGAAGCGTGGCAAGCCACAGCCAATATTTCAGTGCGGACACAGCCATCCCTCCCCACTTTTATATCTGCCAAACAGCAGAAAAACCGGTGATTCCATGCTTTGATGCCATTTTTATTGCAGTGCAGGATTTTTCCGCCTAAACGGGTCGGGCAACGCGATTGGTGGGCCTCACAGGTCGTTTCGCGCGGCCTCCCACAGCAGCACCGTGGCGGCCACAGCAGCGTTGAGGGATTCGCAGTGCGCCCGCATGGGGATTTTAATGGTGATGTCGCAGGCCGCCAGCAGGGCGGCGGAAAGGCCCCTGCCCTCACTGCCGATGGCGATGGCGGCACGGGTATAATCCCCCCGGCGGGCATCCACGGTATCGTCCCGGAGGGCCGCGCCGTAAAGGGGCAGTCCGCTGGCGCGCAAAAGGGCGCAGAGGCTGTCCACCTCGCATTGCCAGACGGGACAGCGGAACAGCGCGCCCATGGAGGCCCGGACGGTTTTGGGCTGATAGGGGTCAGCGCAGGCGTTTACCAGCAGCAGACCATCACAGCCCAGCGCGTCGGCGGTGCGGAGAATGGTCCCCACGTTGCCGGGGTCCTGGACGCCGTCCAGCACCACATAGCGCTTCCCCTCCAAGCGGGCGGGCAGGGGGCGGTCCGGCAGGCCGCAGATGCTCAGCACGCCCTGGGGCGTTTCCGCCGGGGAGACGGACTGCATCACGTCCCGGGGGACCTGCACCGTGCGCACCTCCGCCGGAAGCGGCGGCAGGGTCACGCCCTCGGCAACCACCACGGTGTGCAGCGCCCCGCCGTGGAGCAGGGCCTCCTCCAACAGCTTGGGGCTGTCGCAGAGAAATTCACCACAGCTGCGGCGATAGGCGCCGGAGGACGCCAGCTTGCGCAGATGGGTGCAAAGAGCGTTTTGGCGGCTGGTGATGAACTCCATCCCTGGCAGTCCTCCTTTGGGTTGATTGGGCAAGCTCCCCCGCCCTAAGGGCGGGATTGCCCGGAAAAAATTTTTAGTCCTGGGGCTTCATGGTGGGGAACAAAATCACTTCCCGGATAGAATCCGCCCCGGTGAGGAGCATGACACAGCGGTCAATGCCGATGCCCAGGCCCCCGGTGGGGGGCATACCGTATTCCAGGGCGGTGATATAGTCGTCGTCCATCATGCCGGCCTCGTCGTCGCCCTTTTCCCGCAGCTCCACCTGCTTTTGGAAGCGGGCTTTTTGGTCGATGGGATCGTTCAGCTCGGAGAAGGCGTTGCCCATCTCACTGTGGCAGATGAACAGCTCGAAGCGCTCCGTCAGCCGGGGGTCCTGGGGGGACCGCTTGGCCAGCGGGGACACATCCACCGGGTGCATGGTGATAAAGGTGGGCTGGACCAATTGGTCCTCCACCTTTTGATCGAAGCACTCATAGAGGGCGTTGCCCCAGGTGGGCTCCGCCGTTTTGGGCAGCATCACCCCCGCCGCCTTGGCGGCGGCGACGGCCTCGTCATCGGAGGAAATGGACATAAAGTCAATGCCCACGTACTGCTTCACCGCCTCGGCCATGGTCAGGCGGGGCCAGCCGGGGGTCAGGTCAATTTGCTGGCCCTGCCACTCCACTTGATATCCGCCCAGAATTTTTTCCGCGGCGGAGGAGAGCAGGTCCTCAAAGAGGTCCATCATATCGTTGAAATCCGCGAAGGCCTGATACAGCTCCACGGTGGTAAATTCGGGATTGTGCTTGAGGTCCATGCCCTCGTTGCGGAAAATGCG
>JAVVPH010000132.1:0-5378 GCA_036655835.1 Oscillibacter sp. | reverse complement strand
ATCGGCTACCCGGCGGAGGGCGCGCATCCCTCCAGACTCCACGGGGACCGCAAGCCCTTGGAGAGCATGGTTACGGTTCTCTAAGGAGGCACAGCCGCTTTCTTGCGGCAATAGGGCAGTGGAAGCGTCATCCGAAAAAAACGCGTCACCGTTTGATAAAACGGTGACGCGTTTTTGTAGTTTACGAAACAATTTGTAACTTGCCCTTTAGTGTTTACGGCGGCCCCGATATTTGCTGTTGTTGGTGCTCACGGTGCGGCCATAGCGGTAACGCCGCCGCCCCATGGTGATTTTCCAGCCCGCCAATGCCAACAGCAACAGCCCCAGAATGACGCAGATGACCCGGACCACCGTTTTCTGGAAAAACAGCTGCACATTCCGCCAGAAGGTCAGCAGCTTGGAGGCCTCCACACTGTTCAGCGCCAGCAAATCCACGGTGGCAAACTCCTTGCCGTCGTGGCGCAGCGTCACGGTGCCCAGTACCTGGTCCTGGGCGATGGGCGCCTCCACCGGGTCTTGCTTCAGTGTGACCACCCGCTCCAAATCGGCGGCGGCGAGGCCCTTGGGCAGCAGGGCTTCCACATCCTGAGCGGGGTGGACGGTGACATAGTTCACCTTCCGGGAGAGGCTGACTGCCACCTCCTTGATCACCTCGTCCGCCCGGAGTACGGACTGGTAGGAGAAATTGTCAAAGCCCCATTGGAAGAGCCGGGTCGTCTCAGAAAAGCTCTGCACGTCGCCCACGCCGTTGGTTTCCACCCGCTCCGCGCCCAAAATCACGCTGAGAAAATGGAGACTGCCCTTGGTGGCGGTGGACACCAGACAGTGGCCCGCCTCGTCGGTGGAGCCGGTTTTGATGCCGTGGGCGGCCTTGTTGCGGTAGCCCACCACCCGCCAGGAGGAGAGGAGATAGTTGGTGGTGTACAAATGCCGCTCCGGCGCGAGATTGGTGGCGGGCAGCACCACGTCGGCGGTGTCGCAGATTTTCATAAATTCCTCGTACTCCATGGCGGCCTTGGTGATGAGATACAGGTCCCAGGCGGAGGTGTAGTGCCGGGAATCGTGAAGACCGTTGGGGTTGACGAAGTGGGTATTCTCACAGCCCAGTGCCTTGGCCTTGGCGTTCATGGCCGTCACAAAGGCGTCCACCGAGCCGGAGACGGCCTCGGCCAAAATGTCGCAGGCCTCGTTGGCGGAGACAATCAGCATACAGTACAGCAGGTTTTCCACGCTCATGGTCTCCCCGACCTTGATGCCGGCGGAGCTGCCGTCTGCCGCCAGCCCCTCCAGGGCGGAGGCGGAGGCGGTGACCATCTGGTCCAGGGTCAGCTTGCCGCTGTCCACCGCTTCCAGCACCAGCAGCGCGGTCATGATTTTGGTGAGACTGGCGGGGTACAGCTCCTGATGCTCGCCCTTGGCGTAAACCGGCAAGCCGGTGTTGAGGTCCACCAGCAGTGCGCCCTTGGCCCGGATTTGCGGGTCCTCCACCTTGGGCGGGTCCGGCGTTTCCACCGCCGCCGCCATGGGCAGGGCCGTGGAGGCCATCAACAGCACAACCAAAAATACCGATAAAAACCGCTTCAATTTCATGTCCATCTCTCACAATCTATGTTATAATATCTGTATTACCTACGCAATACCCGGAGCACCGCCCAATTCGGCGGGCTTCGACGGATAAAGACAGTATACCAAAAAAAGGCCGGGAGTTCAACCGCCATGGGAAAAGTAAAACCTACCAAAACAGAAATATTTTTATTGGGCTTGACTGCGGCGTTTTTATGCCTGCTGCTGGGCCTGTATCTCCGCGACCAAGCCCTGCGGGAGAGCGGCGTATTTGTGGAGACGGCGGTGGAGGTCCCGGCGGAGGCCCTGACCCCGGACTTTTCGCCGATCAACCTCAATACCGCCCCGGCGGAGGACCTGGCAACCCTCCCCGGCATCGGGGAGACGCTGGCGGGCCGGATTGTGGACTATCGGGCCAGCCACGGTGATTTTGCCTGCGTGGAGGACCTGATTCTTGTCAGCGGCATCGGCGAGGGAAAGCTTTCCGCTATTTTGGACCGCATCACGGTGGAGGAAAAACCATGAGAATTTTAGTTGTGGACGACGAGAAGCTGCTGGTAAAGGGCATGAAATTCAATCTGGAAAACGAGGGCTACGAGGTGGAGTGCGCCTACGACGGCGCCGCCGCCGTGGAATTGACCCGCAACGGGCGCTTTGACCTGCTGATTTTGGATGTGATGATGCCGGAGGTGGACGGACTGGAGGCCTGTATGCGCATCCGGGAATTTTCCAACGTGCCGATTATCATGCTCACCGCCAAAAGCGAGGACGCGGACAAGCTGATGGGCTTTGAGAGCGGCGCGGACGATTATCTGACCAAGCCCTTCAATATTTTGGAGCTGAAGGCCCGGGTGCGGGCCTTGCTGCGCCGGGCCTCCGGCACGCAAAAGCGCAGCGGCGCGGTGCTGACGCTGGGGGACTTGTCCCTGAATACCGAGGAGCGGGTGGCGGTGCGGGAGGGGAACACCGTGGACCTCACCGCCAAGGAATACGATTTGATTGAGCTTTTGATGCGCAATCCCCGGCGGGTGTACAGCCGGGAGAATCTGATGAATGTGGTGTGGGGCTATACCTACGCCGGCGATTATCGCACGGTGGATGTCCACATCCGCCGCCTGCGGGAAAAGCTGGAAAAAAACCCGGCGGAGCCGGAATATATCATGACCAAGTGGGGAGTGGGCTACTATTTTAAAGGATAGGAAGTCGGTGCTGAACAGCCTGCAATTCAAATTCGGGCTGAGCTATATTCTGGTCATCGCGGCGGTGCTGCTGCTGCTGAATACCTATCCGCTGCTGGTGTCGGAGGATTTGGTGTTCCACTCCAAGGAGACCACCATGCAAAGCAGTGTCTCCGTGATGGTCTACTCCCTCTCGGGCCTGGACCGATTGGACGAGGAGAACGTGGCGGCGGCCATGGCGGTGGTGGAGGAGACGGGCCTCAGCCGGATTCTGGTGGCGGACAGCGGGGGCAAGGTGCTGTACGACAGCCGGGAAACCGGCAGTGCCGTGGGGGAGACGGCGCTTTATACGGAAATTGTCCAGGCCCTTCTGGGCAACGACGCGTTTTCCTGCGAATATCGCAGCGGCGCGTTCCGCAGCCGGGTGTCCTCCCCGGTGCTGTATCAAAACCAAATTATCGGCGCGGTGTACGCCTATGAATACGATACCGACCAGGCCGCCTTGCTAGAGGGCTTGCAGAGCAATCTTCTCCGGCTCTCCGCCATCATCGGCGTGGTGGTTTTGGGACTGAGCGCCCTGCTCTCCCGGGGCCTGACCCGGAAAATCAGCGAGCTGCTCACCGCCATCCGCCAGGTGCGGGAGGGGGCGTACAGCCACCGCGCCACCATCCGGGGCCATGATGAAATTGCCCAACTGGGGGAGGAGTTCAACAGCCTGACAGACCGCCTGCAAACCACGGAGAGCGCCCGGCGGCGCTTTGTCTCCGACGCGTCCCACGAGCTGAAAACCCCCCTTTCCGCCATCCGCCTGCTGTCGGATTCCATTTTGCAGACGGAGAATATCGACCCCGCCACCACCCGGGAATTTGTGGCGGACATCGGACAGGAGGCGGAGCGCCTCTCCCGCATCACCGAGGATTTGCTCCGCCTGACCCGACTGGACAGCGACTTGGTCCCCCCCGCCACGGTGGTGGACGTGCTGCCGGTGCTGGAGCGGGTGATGCGCATGATGGAGCTGGTGGCCCGGGAGAAAAATATTGAGCTGACCTATGACGCGGCGGGGGTGTGCACCGTGCCCGCCACCCCGGACGAAATTCATCAGGTCATCTACAATTTGACGGACAACGCCCTGAAATACAGCGCCCCCGGCGGGTGGGTGCAGGTTTCCCTGCTGCGGCAGGGAAATTGGGTGAGTCTCGCCGTGGCAGACAACGGCGCGGGCATACCCGAGGAGGATTTGCCCCGTATTTTCGAGCGCTTTTACCGGGTGGATAAGGCCCGCTCCCGGGCGGCGGGCGGCACGGGCCTGGGGCTGAGCATCGTCAGCGACACGGTGAAAAAGCGGGGCGGCACGGTGGAGGCTGCCAACCGGTCTGTGGGCGGCGCGGTGCTCACGGCCCGATGGCCCTATGCGGAAGGGGGGACGGCGGAATGAACAAACGGGGAATGACCTTGCTGCTGTGCGCCGTTTTGCTGTTGCCGGGCTGTGTGTACGCGGCCACCGCCAAGCCGGAAAACGACAGCTATGCCCTCTATTTTCAGGAGGCGGATTTAACCCAGGCCCAGGGCGGCGACGCCCTCCGGGGGGAGACGATTTATCTGCCGGCGGATGCGGCCGACAGCACGGTGAATCTGGCGGAGACGCTGTTGCAGGAGCTGCTGAAGGGCCCTCTGGACGAGACGCTGAAAAGCCCCATCCCCAGCGGCACCAGCCTTTTATCCGTGGGGGTGAACAGCTCCCGGGCCACGGTGGATTTGTCGGGGGCATACAGCATCCTCTCCGGCGTCAACCTCACCATGGCGGACTATTGCATCGCCCTGACCCTCACCCAGCTGCCGGATATTCACACGGTGAAAATCACCGTCCGGGGCCAGGAGCTGGCCTATCGGGACCACCAGACCTTCACCGCCGCTGACGCATTGCGTTCCAGTACGGAGGACGTGGTGGGCACGGTGGAGGCCACGCTGTACTTCCCGAATGCGGGGGGCACGCTCCTGCCGGAGAAGCGGACGCTGGACCTCTACGAGGGCGATACCCAGGTCCGGGCCGTGCTGAAGGGCCTGCAAGGCGGGCCGGAGGGAAAAGAGCTGTTATCCGTTCTGCCGGAGGGGTTCCAGGTGAAATCCGTCTGGCAGGAGGGGGAGGTTTGCTATGTCAATCTGCCCTCGGCGGCGCTGGAAAATTTGACGGAGGAGGCGGCGCTGTCCACCGCCCTCCAGGCCGTTGCCCGGTCGCTGTATTCCATTCCCACGGTGGAGGAGGTCCAATACCTGGTGGACGGTGAGTTCACCCGTAGCTATGGCTCCGTCTCCGTGGCCCAGCCCTATCCCGGCAAATAAAAACACAGAGAACAGCCGCAAGCGGTCAGTCCCTCGGACTGACCGCTTGCGGCTGTCAAAAAATCACAATGCGCTGTAACAAGAAGCGGGGGATCGTGTGAAAGGGGACCGATGAGGCCTCACGTTCACGCTCCGGCGCACGGGCCGAAGCCTCTGCCCGCAGGCGTTCCTGTGCCTTGGCTTGTCGAAAACCCCCGCAGGTTTTTTCGATAAGTCGCCCGCGTTTTCATGTGCGCCCGAACAGCAGCCCCACGGCGAAGGCGGAGGCGATAAAGCCCGCCAAATCGGCGGCTAGGG
>JAVVPH010000131.1:0-5378 GCA_036655835.1 Oscillibacter sp. | reverse complement strand
CCAACCAAACTCCAAAAAGTCCGCAGACTTTTTGGAAGAAATGTTATCGGAACAGCTTGGAGATGGAAACTTCCTGATAGATGCGCTCAATGGCCTCGGCAAACATGGGGGCCACGGGCAGGTAGGCGATTTTATCGCTCTTGGCGCGGTCGATGGCGGGAATGGTGTCCAGCAGGGCCAATTCCTGAATGACGCTGTTGTTCACCCGGTCAATGGCGGGGCCGGAGAGCACGCCGTGGGAGGCGCAGGCGTGGACGCTCTTGGCGCGGCCCACGTCGATGACGGCCTGGGCGGCGTTGGTGAGAGATCCGCCGGTGTCCACCATGTCGTCAAAAATAATGCAGTCCTTGCCCTCCACGTCGCCGATGACGTTCATCACCTCGCAGGAGTTGGCCTTTTGGCGGCGCTTATCCACGATGGCCAGGTTCATGTGGAGCTTCTGGGCGAAGGCGCGGGCACGGGCCACGCTGCCCACGTCCGGGGAGACGACCACCATGTTTTCGCACTCGGAGCCGAACTTCTTGGCGTAATAATCCACAAAAATGGGGTTGCCGGCCAGATTGTCCACAGGAATGTCGAAAAAGCCCTGGATCTGGGAGGCGTGGAGGTCCATGGTCAGCACCCGGTCCGCGCCGGCGGCGGTGATCATGTTGGCCACCAGCTTGGCGGTGATGGGGTCCCGGGCCTTGGCCTTGCGGTCCTGGCGGGCATAGCCGAAATAGGGAATCACAGCGGTGATGCGCCCGGCGGAGGCCCGCTTCAGCGCGTCAATCATGATGAGCAGCTCCATCAAATTGTTGTTGACGGGCGTGCAGGTGGACTGAATCACAAACACGTCGCTGCCCCGGACCGTCTCGTACAACGAGACAAAAATTTCGCCGTCGGAGAAGGTTCCGACCTCCGATTCGCCCAGCTTGGTTCCCATCAGTTTGCAAACTTCCTCTGCCAGTCTGGGGTTTGCGTTACCGGAGAACACCTTGATATCCTTACCGTGAGAAATCATGTCAAAAGCCCTCTTTCTTCTCTTTATGTTCTTGCGTTGATTTTATTACAAGCGCGCGCAAATGGCGCGTTATTTCCCGTGGAGCTTCCGCCGCCGCGCGGCCCAGCCCTCTTTATTTTCCTGCCGCGCCCGGGCAACCGCCAGCGCGTCCGGCGGCACGTCCTGGGTGATGGTGGCTCCGGCGGCGATGTACGCCCCCTCCCCCACCGTCACCGGCGCTACCAGATTGGTGTTGCAGCCGATAAAGGTGTTGCTGCCGATGGTGCAGCGGTATTTTTTAAAGCCGTCGTAATTGGTGGTGACGGTGCCGCAGCCGAAGTTGACCTTTTCGCCCACATCGCTGTCTCCCACGTACGTCAGATGAGAAATTTTGGTGCCGTTGCCCAGGGTGGAGTTTTTCACCTCCACAAAGTCCCCCACCTTGATGTCGTCCCCGATGGTGCAGTTGGGGCGCACATAGGCGAAGGGGCCCACGTGGGTGCGGCTGCCAAAGCAGCTCTCGTTCACCTGGGAGGCGTTGATCTCCGTGTCGTCCCCCACGGTGCAGCTGCGCACCATGGCGTTGGGGCCGATGGTGCAGCCGGTGCCGATGACGGTATTGCCCCGCAAAATGCTGCCGGGCAGGATCAGGGTCCCCCGGCCGATGCGCACCCGGGGGTCAATATAAACGGCGGAGGGGTCCAAAAAGCGGACGCCGTTTGCCATGTGCCGACGGACGATTTCGTCCCGGCAAACCAGCTCTAAAGCTTGCAAACGGAGCAAATCCGATACGGCGGTGAAGCCGGAAAGCGGGCTTGCGCCGGGAATGGCTCCGCCGGCTTGACGGGTCCAGCTCTCCCGCAGGGCCGCCGCCTGGGCGGTGTAGGCGAGGGGTTCCCCCGCCGCCTCCATGGGGAGCATGGCGCAGGGCAGCACCGTGACCGGGCCGTCCTCCTGCAAAAAATCCAGCAGCGCACGCTGCTCGCCGGAGACGGTGACATCGCACCCGTCGGGGAAGCAGGCCCGGACGGCGCTTTCGTTCCTCGGGTCGCAGACAACAAAAAACCGCTCTACGCCGTCGGCCCTCAATTTATCACTCGCCCATGTCAGGAGCGGGCAAAACAGAAGCTCTTCCAGCATCAGCGGTTTGGAATTTTGTGGGTCTAAGGAGTCTTCAAAAAAGAAAATAGCGCGCTGGCCGTGATTCATCTTTGATCTCCCCCCTTTCTCATAGGTAGTCCTATTATAACAAAGTTCTTTTGAAAATCCAGTCTTTCAGGGAAAAATGTTCGGAAAATTTCCATAAATCTTTTCGCCATTCTCCATGAATTTTGTCAAGGCTATGGAATTGCGCCAAAACCCGGGGGGAACTATCCTGAATTTTCGGCGTTTCGCAGAAATTTCAAACCATTTGTGGTGATTTTCCCTGAAAATGTGATTTTATTTACACGTTACGGTTGAATTTGCCTAGGCAATAGATTACAATGGGGTTCGTTCTACTGAAAAAGGGGAAAACTATGCTGAATGTTGTACTGGTCGAGCCGGAAATTCCGCAGAATTGCGGCAATATTGCCCGGACCTGCGCCGCCACCGGCAGCCGTCTCCACCTGATTCGCCCCCTGGGCTTTGACATTTCCGAGCGGGCGGTGAAGCGGGCGGGGCTGGATTACTGGCACCTGGTGGAGGTCTTTGATTACGAGAATTTAGAGGACTTTTTTGCCCGTCAGCCCCAGGCGGCGGACCAGCTTTGGCTCACCACCACCAAAGCGCCCCGGTCCTATCAGGAGGCGGCGTTTACCCCGGACTGCTGGCTGTTTTTCGGCAAGGAGACGGCGGGTCTGCCCCTGGCGTTTCGGGAGCGGTTTCACCAGCGCTGTATCCGCCTGCCCATGCGCCCGGAGGCCCGGAGCCTAAACCTCTCCAACACCGTGGCCGTCTGCGTCTACGAAGCCCTGCGCCAAACCGGCTTTCCCGGTCTTTGCGGCACCGGCGAGATGGCGCAGAGCGAGTAATCGCGCCGCACACCGGCGCGTCCAAGCGTTTTTGATTTTTTAACCAGTTCATCAACATCCAAGGAGGAATTTTATGAATTACAATAAACAGACCATTTTGGACGTGAAGGTCCACGGAAAAAAAGTCCTGTTGCGCTGTGATTTCAATGTGCCTCAGGACAAAGTCACCGGCGAGATCACCAGCGACAAGCGCATTGTCGCCGCCCTGCCCACCATCCGCTATCTGCTGGAAAACGGCGCGGCGGTGGTGGCCTGCTCCCATCTGGGCAAGCCCAAGGGCGTGGTGGTTCCGGCCCTGAGCCTGGCCCCCGTGGCCAAGCGTCTGGCCCGGCTGCTGGACCACGAGGTGCTGTTTGCCGCCGACGTGGTGGGCAAGGATGCCGTGGCCAAGGCCGCGGCCCTGCGGCCCGGGCAGATTTTGCTGTTGGAAAACACCCGCTTTGAGCCGGGAGAGACGAAAAACGACCCCGCTTTGGCCAAGGCTCTGGCGGCACTGGGGGACCTCTTTGTGTCCGACGCCTTCGGCACGGTCCACCGCGCCCACGCCTCCACCGTGGGGGTGGCCGGCTATCTGCCTGCCGTGTCCGGCTTTTTGGTGGCCAAGGAGCTGGAAATTATGGGCAAGGCCCTGGACGACCCCCGGCGGCCCTTTGTGGCGGTGCTGGGCGGCGCGAAGGTGTCCGACAAAATCGGCGTCATCAACAATCTTTTGAGCAAGGCCGACACCATCATCATCGGCGGCGGCATGGCCTATACCTTTGCCAAGGCCCAGGGGGGCCATATCGGCCAGTCCCTGCTGGAGGCCGATAAACTGGATTACGCCCTGGAAATGCTGAAAAAAGCCAAGGAAAAGGGCGTGAAGCTCCTGCTGCCCACGGATACCCTGGCGGCCCGGGAATTCTCCCCGGAGGCCGCCGCCGTGACGGTGGATACCATGGCCATTCCCGACGATATGCAGGGCCTGGACATCGGGCCGGACACCGTCGCCGCGTTCTGCGACGCGGTGAAGGACGCAGGCACCATTGTGTGGAACGGCCCCATGGGCGTGTTTGAATTTGAGGCCTTTGCCGGCGGCACCCGGGCCATGGCAAAAGCCATGGCGGAGAGCCACGCCGTGACCATCGTGGGCGGCGGGGACAGCGCGGCGGCGGTAGAGCAGCTGGGCTACGCCGACCAAATTACCCATATCTCCACCGGCGGCGGCGCAAGCCTGGAATTCCTGGAGGGCCTAGAGCTCCCCGGCGTGGCCTGCCTGCAGGATAAGTAGGCAATTAAGAATTAAGAATTAAGAATTAAGAATTAAGAGAGGTCCCCACATGAACAGACGATATCGTAAGACCATCATCGCAGGCAACTGGAAGATGAACAAGACCCTGTCCGAAACCCGCAATTATGCCGACGAAATCCGCCCCCTGCTGGGCAAGCCCAAGTGGTGCGAAGTGGTACTCTGCGTGCCCTTCGTGAACCTGCAGGCCGCCGTCCGTCTCTTTAAGGACAGCCGCATCGCCATCGGCGCAGAGAACTGCCACTATGAGCAGAGCGGCGCCTACACCGGCGAGGTCACTGCCGAAATGCTGAAGGAAATCGGCGTGAAGTATGTGATTATCGGCCATTCCGAGCGCCGCGCCTACTATAACGAGACCGACTTCACCGTGAACAAGAAGGTCCATGCCGCGCTGGCTGCCGGGCTGTACCCCATCGTCTGCGTGGGCGAGAGTCTGGAGCAGCGGGAGCTGGATGTGACCATGGAGCTCATTGGCTATCAGGTAAAGGCTGCGCTGGCAGGGGTCCCCGCCGATAAGATGCGCCATGTGGTCATCGCCTACGAGCCCCTCTGGGCCATCGGCACCGGCAAAACCGCCACCGCCGAGCAGGCAGGCGAAGTGTGCGAGGCAATTCGCGCTGTGGTGCGGAAGCTCTATGGTGCCCGCGTGGCCCGCGCCGTCACCGTGCAGTACGGCGGCTCCATGAACGCCAAGAATGCCGCCGAGCTGCTGGCCCAGCCCGATGTGGACGGCGGCCTCATTGGCGGCGCGGCCCTCAAGCCCGCCGACTTCACCGCCATTGTGAGCGCCGCAAACCAGGACTAACTATAAAAGAACAGAGGCTAATATGAGTAAAACACCAACAACCCTGATTATTATGGACGGCTACGGACTGCGGGACGACACAAATGGAAACGCCATTGCCAGCGCCCGCAAGCCTGTGCTGGACAAGCTCTTTGCCGAAAACCCCGGCTGCCGCCTCTCCGCCTCCGGCCTGGATGTAGGTCTGCCCCAGGGGCAGATGGGCAATTCCGAGGTGGGGCACACCAATATCGGCGCGGGCAGAGTGGTCTATCAGGACCTGCCCCGCATTACGAAAGCCATCGCCGACGGGGACTT
>JAVVPH010000130.1:0-5399 GCA_036655835.1 Oscillibacter sp. | reverse complement strand
TCAGCACGGAAGCGGTCATCAACGCCGCCAAAAGTACTGCAAGAAACTTCTTCATAGTTGAATTATCCTCTTTTCTTTCAAATCTTGGAACTCGCCAGTATTTGCATATTATATCTTATACGCATTCATTTTTCAAGGGTTTTTTTGCTTTTAATCGAGAATTTTTGCAAGTTATTGCCAACATGCTTGCAATTTGTTGATATTTTCCCGATCTTTTGACAGAAGCGATGCAAATTCGTGAGCTTCCAATTGTTTTCCAGTCCTTCCATCCCGGACAGCGGGGGCCCAAAAAAGCCCTTTGGAAAAAACAGCAGGGGCCGACGCCCGCATCCACCCCGCGTTTCGGAGGTTTTCCCCCCCCACGCGGGCGATGCCGACATCGGCCCCTGCATTGCGATTCAATGCCTGCTCATACGATGCTTCAATGAAAAGCTTGCATCCTCTTTTCATCCGCAAATCAGAGATTTCCCCTGCGCTTTACAGCGCATAAATTTGGTATATACTACCAATTGGATTTCAAATTGCGGCGAAAGCGTTTTTTACTTAATCACCAGCAGCAGCTGCCCGCCCTTGACGGTGTCGCCCTCCGCCACTTGGACGGAATCCACCACGCCGTCCATGCGGGCCGTGATGGCGGTTTCCATCTTCATGGCCTCGATGGTGACCAGGGTGTCGTTTTTCTCCACCTTGTCGCCCACGCGGACCGCCACCTTGCTCACCGCGCCGGGAATGGACGCGCCCACCTGGCTCTTGTCCTCCGGGTCGGCCATGGGGACCTTGACGATGCTCTTTTGAGCCTCCTCGTCGGGGACCTGCACATCCCGGCGGATGCCGTTCAGCTCAAAGCTGACGGTGCGCATTCCCTCTTTGTCCACCTCGCCCAGGCCCAGATATTTAATGATCAGGGTTTTACCGTCGGCGATGTTGACCTTGTTCGTCTCGCCCACCGCCAGGCCGTGGAAAAAGACGTGGCTGCCCAGACGCATGATATAGCCGTATTCCTTCTGGTTTTTCACGAAGTCCTCCACCACCTTGGGATACAGGCAGTAGGACAAAATGGCACGCCAGGTCGGCTCGGCGTCAAAGGCGCGCATCTCCTCCCGTTTCGCGTCGAAGTCAATGGGCTCCAACAGCTCGCCGGGGCGGCAGGTGATGGCGGGCTTGCCCTTGAGGACCACCGCTTGCAGCTCCTTGGGGAAGCCCCAGGCGGGTTGCCCCATCATGCCGGAGAAATAGCTCACCGTACTGTCCGGGAAGGCCAGATTCTCGCCCTTTTCCACGATGTTTTCCGGGGTGAGATTGTTTTGGGTCATGAAAATGGCCATGTCGCCCACCATTTTGGAGGACGGGGTGACCTTCACAATGTCGCCCACCATCTCGTTGACCACGCGGTAGTTCTCCTTGACCTCCTTGAAGCGGCTGCCAAGGCCCAGGGATTCCACCTGGGGCTTTAAGTTGGTGTACTGTCCGCCGGGGATTTCGTAGCGGTAAATATCCGTGGCGGGGCACTTGATGCCCGCTTCAAAGGAGTTGTACCGCTTGCGCACATCCTCCCAGTAATCGGTGAGGTACTGAAGCTGGTCCAAATCCATGCCGGTATCCCGCTCGCTTCCCTGCAAGGCCGCCACCACCGCGTTCAGCGAGGGCTGGCTGGTGAGGGAGGACATGGAGGAAATGGCGCAGTCCACCACGTCCACGCCGGCCTCCGCCGCCATCAAATAGGAGGCCACCTGGTTGCCGGAGGTGTCGTGGGTATGGAGGTCAATGGGAATACCGATTTCCTGCTTGAGGGTGGAAACCAATTTTTTGGCGGCGTAGGGCTTGATCAGGCCCGCCATGTCCTTGATGCAGAGCATATGCGCGCCCCGCTTTTCCAGCTCTTTTGCCATGTTCACGTAGTAATTCAGGGTGTATTTGTCCCGGGCGGGGTCCATAATATCGCCGGTGTAGCAGATGGTGGCCTGGCAGAGCTTGCCCTGATTGAGCACCTCATCCATGGCGACCTCCATGCCGGGAATCCAGTTCAGGGAGTCGAACACCCGGAACACGTCCACGCCGCTGCGGGCGGCCTCCTTGATAAACTCCCGGATGAGGTTGTCGGGATAGTTGGTGTAGCCCACGGCGTTGGCGCCCCGCAGCAGCATTTGCAGCAGCAGATTGGGGGCCTTTTTTCGGATGTAGTCCAGCCGCTCCCAGGGGGATTCGTGGAGGAAGCGATAGGCCACGTCAAAGGTCGCGCCGCCCCAGCACTCCAGGGAAAACGCGTCCGCCAAAATCTCGCTGGTGCCGTCCATGCCCTTGAGAATATCCCGGGTACGGACCCGCGTTGCCAGCAGAGACTGATGGGCGTCCCGGCAGGTGGTGTCGGTAATCAGCAGTTTTTTCTGGTCCTTCACCCACTTGGAAACGGCCTCGGGGCCCTCCGCGTCCAGCATTTGCTTCAAGCCCGGGCGGCGGTTGCCGGTGACCGGCGGGAAGCGGGGCGTCTCGTAAAACTGGTGGGTGGTCTGCTCCTTCACCACAATGCCCGCAATGTATTTCAGCATCTTGGTGGCCCGGTCCTGCCCCTCGTCAATGGCGAAGAGGGAGGGCGTTTCGTCGATAAATTTGGTGTGGCACTTGCCCGCTTGGAACACGGGGTCCGCCAAAATATTGGAGACGAAGGCGATGTTGGTTTTCACACCCCGGACATGGATTTCCCGGATGGCCCGGGCGGCCTTGTAGCACACGCCCTGGAAGGTGCTGTCCCAGGTGGTGACCTTCACCAGAAGCGAATCGTAGTACGGAGAAATCACCGCGCCCGCGCCTGCCGTGGCACCGTCCAGCCGGATGCCGAAGCCGCCGGGAGAGCGATAGGAGGTGATTTTTCCGGTGTCGGGGGCAAAGTTGTTGGCGGGGTCCTCGGTGGTGACACGGCACTGGATGGAGTAGCCGTTTTGCCGCACATCGGACTGCTTGGCAATGCCGATGCGGGGGTCGCTGAGGGGATAGCCCTCGGCAATCAGCACCTGGGACCGGACCAAATCCACGCCGGTGACCATTTCCGTCACGGTGTGCTCCACCTGAATCCGGGGGTTCATCTCAATGAAATAGTGTCCGCCGTCCTTGTCCACCAAAAATTCCAGCGTACCGGCATTGGTGTAGCCCACGGCCTTGGCGATTTTCACCGCGTCGACATAGAGGGCGCTGCGGACCTTTGCGTCCACGGAGAAGGCGGGGGTAAACTCCACCACCTTCTGGTAGCGGCGTTGGAGAGAGCAATCCCGCTCGTAGAGATGCACCACATGGCCCTGCTCGTCAGCCAGGATCTGCACCTCAATGTGCTTTGGCTCCACCAGGAATTTCTCCATGAAAATATCGTCGTTGCCAAAGGCCTTCTTGGCCTCGGCCTTCACCAAATCGTAGTTGGTGCCGACCTCCTCCACGGTGTCGCAGCGGCGCATTCCCCGTCCGCCGCCGCCGGCGGCCGCCTTCAAAATGATGGGGAAGCCAAATTCCATGGCCAGCTTTTGGGCCGTCTGCCGGTCGGGGATGGGGTCCTTGGTGCCGGGGGTGGTGGGCACGCCGCAGGAGATGGCCAGGGCCTTGGCGGAGAGCTTGTCGCCCATCATGTCCAGCACCTTGGAGCTGGGCCCGATGAACTTGATGTTCGCCGCTTCGCAGGCCCGGGCAAAGTCGCCGTTTTCACTGAGGAAGCCGTAGCCGGGATGAATCGCGTCCGCGCCGTGCTGCTTTGCCAGCTCGATGATGCGGGGAATATCCAGATAAGCGCCCAAGGGGCTTTCGTTCTCGCCGATGAGATAGGACTCGTCAGCGGCGGTGCGGAAGAGGCTGTACGTATCTTCGTTGGAATAAATGGCAATGGTTTGAAGGCCCAAATCATGGCAGGCGCGGAACACGCGCATGGCAATTTCGCCGCGGTTGGCCACCAGGACCTTTTTGAACGCTTGACTCATTGTGTGTTTCCTCCTTTTCAGTGGCGGATGACAGTCCGCCGCTCTATTTGCTATCTTAGTATACTCCCCTAAAAATCCCCATTGCAATGGCATTTACCGCCATTTCCGCATTTTGGGAGGAGTCTCCATGTTTTTACGTAAATATTACCTAATACATTGTTGATTTTAACTGGGCTTATACCCGCTATCATTTCGCTGTCTTTATGGTGCAAACGCCGCGCCCCAAATTGTTCTTGGGGCACGGCGTTCTCCGGGCCGCCGCCGCAATCGCCCCGGACGGCTTGCGGCGGTGCCTTAGTTTAAGCTCTTGCTGTCCACGGCCTCCCGCAAAATAGCGGCAAAGGCGTCCAGACTCATGGCGCCCAAATCCTCGCCGGAGCGATGCCGGACGGAGACGGTGGCGTTTTCCACGTCCCGGTCGCCCACCACCAGCATATACGGCAGCTTTTCCAACTGGGCATCCCGGATTTTCTTGCCGATTTTCTCGTTGCGATGGTCGGTTTCCACCCGGAAGCCGGCCTCTGTCAGGCGTTGGGCCATCTGCTCGGCATAGTCCGCCGCCCGGTCCGTCACCGGCAGGATTTTCACCTGCACAGGGCTGAGCCACGCGGGGAACGCGCCGGCGAAATGCTCGGTAATCACGCCGATGAACCGCTCCACAGAGCCAAGCACCACCCGGTGAATCATGACGGGGCAATGCTTCTCGCCGTCCGCGCCGGTGTATTCCAAATTGAAGCGGCCGGGGAGCTGATAGTCCAGCTGAATGGTGCCGCACTGCCAGGTCCGGCCCAGGGAATCCTGAATGTGGAAGTCCAGCTTGGGGCCATAGAACGCGCCGTCGCCCTCGTTGATCACATAGGTCTTGCCGATGCTCTCGATGGCGTCCGCCAGGGCCTTGGTGGCCACATCCCAATCCTCCAAGGAACCCAAATGGTCCTCGGGCATGGTGGACAGCTCAATTTTGTAGGGCAGGCCGAAGAGGGAGTACACCTCGTCAAACAGTTGGGTGATGCGGACCACCTCGTCCTTAATCTGCTCCTTGGTCAGCAGAATATGGGCATCGTCCTGGGTGAAGCAGCGCACCCGGAACATCCCGTGGAGCGCGCCGGAAATCTCGTGGCGATGGACCACGCCCAGCTCGCCGTACCGCAGGGGCAGGTCCCGGTAGGAATGGGGCTCCAGCTCGTAGACCAGAATACTGCCGGGGCAGTTCATGGGCTTGATGGCGAAGTCCTCCTCGTCGATGACGGTGGTGTACATATTGTCCTTATAGTGGTCCCAGTGGCCGGAGGTCTCCCACAGGGAGCGCTTCATGATCTGGGGGGTGGAAATTTCCACATAGTTCCACTTTTTATGGACAGCCCGCCAGTATTCCAGCAGGTTGTTGCGCAGTACCATGCCCTTGGGCAGGTAGAAGGGGAAGCCGGGTGCCTCGTCCCGGAA
>JAVVPH010000129.1:0-5407 GCA_036655835.1 Oscillibacter sp. | reverse complement strand
TTTCTCGACAAATTTATTGTAATTTAAAATACCATGCGGCAAATCCAAGGCAACCAAAGCGGCGAATCCAAGGCAATCGCAAGCTGCCGCCCGGCGCGCAATGGGATTTCCCATGTTGCCTCAAACCAGAATCAGCTCGCCCACCTCGCGGCGGATATTGGCGGCCAGGTCCGGCGCCAGATTGTCGTCGGTAATCAAAATGTCAATGTCCCGCAGACTGCAAATGCTGAGAAGCGACGGCTGCAAAAATTTGCTGCTATCCACCACGGCGATGGTCTTCTGGGCCGCCCGACGCATTTTATCCTGCACCCGGATGTCCTCCATCCGCTGGTCCGTCAGGCCCGTTTCCACGGTGACGCCGCTGGCGGTGAGGAAGGTGAGATTCAAATTGCATTTTTCCAGCACGTTGAAAGCAAAATCGCTGACAAAGGAGTATTCGTCCGACATCAGCACGCCTCCGGTGCAAATCACGGTGAAGCCGGGGCAGTCCATCAGCTCCAGCACAATTTTAATGGAGTTGGTCACCACCGTGAGCCGGTGGAATTTTTCCTTTAAAATGTGTGCCAGGGCCCAGGAGGAGGTGCCCGCGTCCAGGGCGATGCGCTGGCCCTCGTGAACAAATTCCGCCGCCTTGGCCACCAACTGCATTTTCACGTCCAAATTCTGGAGCAGACGCATATCAAAGGGGACATAGTCCGCCTGGGAGCGCTCCGCATGCTCTCCGGCCTGCCCGGCCAGTGCGCCGCCGTGGACGCGGCTGAGCAGCCCCTGGCTTTCCAGCAGCTCCAAATCCTTTCGTATCGTCTCGGAGGAAACCCCCATGCGTTTCACCAAATCGGCGTTCTTCACGGACCCGGTGCGGGTTAATTCCTCTAAAATCAGTTTGTGGCGCTGTTCCATCAGCATACGCGCGTCCCCCCTTCGTATTTACACAGCTATCCTAGCATACCCAATTCAAAAAGACAAGAAATTTTGAAAATTTCCCAAAAAATCGCAGAATACTATTGAGACTCACAGATTATCCCTCGCGCAGAATTGGGTATTATTCATAATTCCCAGTCATAAAAGCTGTCATATCCAACAAACCCAATGAAATACCAAAAGTAATCCTTGAAAACCAACCATCCGCAAGGTATAATGCAGTCAATCGCAATAAATCGCAATACAGCCTTGCGAATTCGATGATGTAGGAGAGAGAATATTTATGTCAAATCAAGTGAAAGAGAAAATGATGAAGGCCGCCCCCAACCGGTGGTTCACGTTCTGCATTCTGGTGTTTTCCGGCGGCGTGGCGTTCAAAATGAGCTCCATCAAGGATATGTTCTATGTGCCCATGCAGGAATTTATGGGCCTGAGCAACACCCAAATCGGCGCCGGCCTGTCCGCCTATGGCATTGTGCAGACCATCGGACTGATTGCCGGACTTTACATCTGTGACCGCTTCTCCAAGAAATACATGATTTCCTTTTCCCTGTTTGCCATCTCCATCTCGGGCCTGTATTTGGCCACCTTCCCCGGCTACTACGGGTTTTTGGCAATCTTCGCGGTGCTGGCCTTCTTTAGTGAAGTGACCTACTGGCCCGTGCTGCTCAAGGCCGTGAAGCTCACCGGCACCGAAAAGGACCAGGGCAGAATGTTTGGCTTTTTGGAAATGGGCCGAGGGATTGTAGACGTGATTATCGCCTCGTCCGCCGTGGCGCTCTTCGGTCTGATGGGCGAAACTCCGGCGGCTCTGCGGGCCGGCTTCATTTTCCTGAGCGCCGTGATTTTCGTGGCCGGCATTCTGTGCTTCATCTTCATTCCCAACGATGTGATGGACACCCGGGACAAGGACGGCAACGAAATCGGCAAAAACAAAGCCGCCCTCTTCGGTATGATGGAGGCGCTGAAAAGCGTGGAAATCTGGGCTGTTGCGCTGAACGGTTTTATGGTATACTGCGTATACTGCGGCTTGACCTATTTCATTCCCTTCCTGAGCACCATCTATGGTCTGCCGGCGGTGATGCTGGGCTTTTACGGCATTGCCAACCAGTACGGGTTGAAGATGATTGGCGGCCCGGTGGGCGGCTTCCTGTCTGACAAGGTGCATCACTCCGCAACCAAGCACATTCGCGGCGGCTTTGTGGTGGCGGCGGCGGCCATGGTGCTGTTTATGCTGATTCCCCACGAGGCGCTGGGCGCAAGCGGCAACTATATGGTGGGTATGGTCTGCACCCTGGGCTTTGGTGCCATTATCTTCACCATGCGGGCCGTGTTCTTTGCCCCCATGGACGAGGTGCGGGTCAGACCGCAGATCACCGGCGCGGCCATGAGCCTGGGCTGCCTGATTATCTACCTGCCCAACACCTTCGCCTACGTACTCTACGGCAGCCTGCTGGACAAATATCCCGGCATGGAGGGCTTCCGCAAAATCTTCATGCTGATGATTGGTTTCTGCGTCATTGGCTTCTTCGTATCCAGCTGGCTGGTGCGCATCATCCGCAAAAAGCAGCAGGCAGAAACCCTGACCCCGGCGGCATAAAATCATCCAAAACCAGTGGACGAATATTCTTTGGAACATCCGTCCACTGGTTTTGAGCGAGCTGAAAGGAGCAAATTTATGAAAATTGAAGGTTTTTCTGGAAAAGCGCATTGGTACAGAGGCAATCTTCACAGCCACACCGTCGTGTCCGACGGAAAATTGCAGCCCAAGGAGGCAGCGGAGCTGTATCGCAAGGGCGGTTACCAGTTTTTATGTCTTTCCGAGCATGATATTTACACTGACTTTTCGGCAGAGTTCAATCGGGAGGATTTTATCATTCTCCCCGGCATTGAATACTCCGCTATTCTATACGACAATCAGGAGTCCGCAAAACGCCTGAAAATTCACCATCTCCACGGAATTTTGGGCACCCAAGAGATGCAAAAGCAGGCCAAAAGCCCGCTGCTCACCCATATGCAGCACATTCCGCCCCTGAAATTTTACGGCGGATGGGACGGCGCGGCCGTGGCCCAGGAGATGGCGGATATGCTGGCGGGGCACGGCTTGGTGACCACCTATAACCACCCCATCTGGTCCCGCACTGAGCAGGACGAATTTGCCAACACCCGGGGCCTGCATATGCTGGAAATTTTTAATTATGATACAGTGCTGGAATCCGAGACAGGCTATGATGTGACCTACTGGGACCATATGCTCCGGGCGGGGTACAAGGTCAACGCCTTCGCATCCGACGACAATCACAACGACGGGCTGGAGGACAGCTGCGGCGGCTGGGTCTGCGTCAACGCGGATACCCTGACCCAGGAGGACCTGGTGCGGGAGCTGATTGCCGGAAACTATTACTCCTCCGCCGGTCCCGAGATTTACGACTGGCATATTGAGGACGGTGTGGCCCACATTCGCTGCTCCAACGTCAACCGCATCACCTTTGCGGCGGGCAACGTCATCAACGACGGCTGGACCTTCCACGGCACGCCTCTGGAGGACGACCTCTGCGAGGCCGCCTATCCCCTCAAGGGCCACGAGCTGTATCTCCGGGCCGAGTGCACGGACCGATACGGCAGAACCGCCTGGACCAACCCGATTTATCTGGGCTAACCCATGGGCCGCGCAGACGGCAAACGAACGGAGGAAGCGACACGATGGATGCATTACAGAATTTTTTGACAAAAGTGGACTCCATTCTGTGGGGCGGTTGGCTGATGTTCGTGCTGTTGGGCGTGGGCCTGCTCTACACCATTCTTTCCGGCGGGGTGCAAATCCGCCACTTCGGCTATATTTTGAAGAAAACCCTGCTGCGGCCGTTTTTTCAGCATGAAAAGCAAAAATCCGGCGAGGGAACCATCACCTCCTTCCAGGCACTGTGCACGGCGCTTGCCTCTTGCGTCGGCTCCGGCAATATTGTGGGCGTCTCTACCGCCCTTTTAGCCGGGGGACTGGGTGCTATTTTTTGGATGTGGGTGGCGGCCTTCTTGGGCATGGCCACCAAATACGGTGAGATTGTGCTGGGTATGCTTTACCGCCGAAAAAACCCCCGCGGCGGATATTGGGGCGGGCCATTTTATTATATCGAGGGTGGTATGCACCTGAAATGGCTGGCAAAGCTCTGCGCCTTTTTTATGTTCATCCAAATTATCGGCGGCAATTTCATTCAATCCAACACCGTCAGCGGTGTGATGCACAATCAATTTCAAGTTGACCCCCTGGTGACCGGTGTGATTTTGGTGGCCATCATCTTTTTTGTCAGCGCCGGCGGCCCTGCCAGCCTCACCAAGGTAACCCGGAAATTGACGCCCTTTATGGCGATTTTCTATATTGTGGGCGGCCTGATTATTATTCTTTTCAATGTGACCAAGCTCCCCAGCGTTTTCGCCGCCATTTTCTTGGATGCCTTCGGCCTGCGGGCCATGGGCGGCGGGGCCTTGGGTGTCATGACCATGGCCATGCAAAAGGGCATTGCCCGGGGCCTTTACTCCAATGAGGCCGGCGAGGGCTCCGCACCGGTGCTTCACTCCGCGGCGGAGGTCAATCACCCGGTGGAGCAGGGCATTGCCGGCGTGACGGAGGTGTTTGTGGACACCTTTGTCATCTGCACCATCACCGGCTTGGTGGTGGGTGTCACCGGGGTGCTGGATAGCGGTTTTTCCGGAAATGTGCTGGTGATTGAGGCCTTTGCCACCGTCTGGGAACCACTGCGGTACGTGGTGGCCATCTCGCTGCTGCTGTTTTGCGTGAGCAGTCTGATGTGCCAGTGGTACTTCGGCTTTGTGGGGCTGAACTATCTTTTCGGCTTCCGTATGGCGGACAAGTTCAAATATGTGTTTCCCTTTTTCTGCGTGATCGGCGCGGTTTTAAAGGTGGAGATGGTGTGGACCATCCAGGACATTGCCCTGGCCCTGCTGACCATTCCCAACCTGATTGCCCTGGTTTATCTCGCGCCCCAGGTGCGAAAAGCCACCAAGGAATTTTTCGGATCGGAGCGGTTCACCGCCTCCAAATAATCCGCTGTTTTAAGGCAGTACCGCACAAAGCACGGCCTTTTTCAAGGGCCTGCCTGCCGATTTTTCGCTGTCTCCCAGAAAAAAGCCCTGTCGGTAACAGCCCGACAGGGCTTTTTTGCACCAGTAAACAAAAATTTTGACTGCGCAATCCCGGGATAAGCATGTGCGGGATTGCCGTCATTCCGCCAAATGCTGTGCGCCCTTTAAAAGCGCCGCGCCGGTGGCTTGCGCCCTGTGCGAACACAGCCGGGAAAGAACGGATGCGATGGCGGCGGGCACATTTGCAAAAAAAGAAATTGGCAGGCGTGAAAGTCTGCCAATCTCATCGTGCCGAAAACCATTTTTCCCCATGCTGAGTCAAAGAACCATAATGTGCTGTAAGAAGAATCGGGGGATAGTGTGAAAGGGGGCCGATAAGGCCCCA
>JAVVPH010000128.1:0-5440 GCA_036655835.1 Oscillibacter sp. | reverse complement strand
TACGAAAGGCTGCTCCGCAGAGCGTTTCGCAGCGCAACCGCCGAAGGCGGCTCTTGGCGCGAAGATAACCCAGGAAGGGTTCCTTTCGTTTTTCAATCATCCGTTTTTGAAACTTCTCACGGGTTTCAAAAACTTGCCGCAGCTTGTCGAAAAGGCTTTTTCGACAAGCTGCGGGGACTGTCGCAAATTTTGCGGCAGTCCCCTGATTTTTGCCGGCTTTTCCGGTCCGTTCGCTTTTTTGCCGATTTCCCGGGCACTGTGTATTCTCGGGAAAAAAGCGGAGTTCCCTGTTTAAATTTCGGCTTCCATTTTCGTGATTTCAGTGGTATAACAGAGATAGAAGAACGGCACTCCCCGCACAAAGCACGGCTGCCGCCCATGCCGCGGCAGGGGCTACGCGGGATTGCCCGAAAAAATAAGGGAGGAATTTCTGTGAACAGACTGTTTGAAAGCGCGAATCGCTATATCCAATCCTGCTCCTGGCGTGATTTTGCATTGCTGAAATTCTGCCTCGCCTCCATGGGCGTGCTCATCGGCTTGTCCCTGCCCGCCAAGGGAAAAAAGCCCGCCGCCTGGGTGGCCGCCGCCGTGTTTGCGGCAACCTATATCCCGCTGATGCGCAAATTTCTGCCCTTCCTGGCTCCCGCAAAAAGGGAGGACCATCCGGGCTGAAAAGCGAAATATTTGAAGAAATGGTTGTAAAAGCGTTCACAACAGTGTAGACTATACAAATCGCATCCATCATAAGGAACAGTCCCACACCCGAAATAGGAGGATTTTGATATGAGCAAAACTGCGTGTTTGGTGATGAAAATTGTCGGCGCCAGCCTGGCCCTCGCCGCGGTGGTCTGCCTGATCATCGGCGGTTGGCACGACCTGTCCGCCGGCTGCTGCGGCATGAAAAAGCGCATGACCAAAAAATTCGGCTCCGAGTACGACGATTACGTCGACGAGGAACTGTACGACTGAATGACACAGAGTCA
The DNA here is from genome assembly GCA_036655835.1 of Oscillibacter sp. Classification (GTDB taxonomy): domain Bacteria; phylum Bacillota; class Clostridia; order Oscillospirales; family Oscillospiraceae; genus Oscillibacter. Next base: position 4,457 of record JAVVPH010000128.1, on the reverse strand, counting down.
AACTGCGTGATACGTACTATTTGACCCTGCGTCGCCCGGGGGCGGACGATTCGGCGCACTTTCTGCGCCTCAATATGAAAGGGGGCCTCATCGGCCCCCCTTTCACACGTTACCCCAATTTTTGTTACAGCGCATTGCGGTTGATTGACAACCAAAAATGCCGTCCGCAGTTTGCGGACGGCATTTTTGCGTTTTCGACAAAGAAAGATGAAAAAAGCGACTGGAATCTATCCAATCGCGCACAAAAACAACCTTGACAGGTTGCCCAATTCATGGTAGAATAAATCGCTTATGATTACTGGCGCTAGCCCGCCATTCTTTTTATCCTGCAATTAAAATAGCACATTCCACGGAAGAATGCAAGAGCGGGATACAGAATTTTTAACAACTGACCCGAGTGTATCGCAATATTGCCCCGCATTTTAAAAACGCAACTTGCCCCCCTTGACCGGACAGGGCCGGGGAGGGCAGAAGAAAGGTGAATGAGAAGATGGCCAAAGACAAGTATTACGGGAAAACCCTTCGTAAGAACTTTGCCCGGCATGAGGAAATCATGACCATGCCGAACCTTTTGGGAATCCAGAAGAAATCTTATAAGTGGTTTTTAGGCGACGGCCTGCAAGAGGTGTTCGCGGATGTTGGCGCGATTACCGACTATCAGGGCAACCTGGAGCTGACCTTCATCGACTACAAGATGGATGAGAACCCCAAGTACGACGTGGAGGAGTGCAAGTCCCGGGACTGCACCTACGCCGCCCCCCTGAAGGTGAAGGTCCGCCTGCGCAACAAGGAAACGGACGAGATTAAGGAGCAGGAGATTTTCATGGGCGATTTCCCGCTCATGACCCAGTCCGGCACCTTTGTCATCAACGGCGCGGAGCGCGTGGTTGTCTCCCAGATCGTCCGGTCCCCCGGCGTGTATTACGGCAAGGACGTGGACCTGAAAACCGACCTGCCCATCCTCTCTGCCACCGTGATTCCCTATCGGGGTGCCTGGCTGGAATACGAGACGGACGCCAACGAGGTGTTCTGGGTCCGCATCGACAAAAACCGCAAGCTGCCGGTCACCTGCCTCATCCGGGGCCTGGGCCTGAAAACCGACGCGGAGATTCTGGACCGCTTCGGCGACGATCCCCGCATGTTGGCAACCCTGGAAAAGGACCCCTGCAAAACCTATGAGGACGCGATGCTGGAAATTTACCGCAAGCTCCGTCCCGGCGAGCCTCCCACGGTGGAGGCCAGCGAAGCGCTGATGAACAACCTGTTCTTCGATCCCCGGCGCTACGATCTGTCCATCGTGGGCCGTTACAAATTCAACAAAAAGCTCTCCCTGTGGAGCCGTGTTGCCGGCTACAAATTGGTGTACCCCGTGGCGGACCCCGCCACCGGCGAAATCCTGTTTGACGCGGGCTACCTCCTGAGCAAGGACGATGCCCGCTTGCTGGATACCGTGGGCGTGTCCGAGGTCACCATCGACGCGGACGGCCAGCCGCTGCGGGTGATTTCCAACGGTATGTGCGACTTGAAGCACTACGTGGACTTTGACCCCCTGGCCGAGTGCGGCATCAAGGAGCGCGTGCGCTACGACGCACTGCAGGAGCTGCTGGGCCAGTACACCGGCGACGAGCTGAAAACCCAGATTCGCGCCCACAAGGACCAGCTGGTCCCCAAGCATATCATCATTGATGATATTTTGACCTCCATCAACTATATGAACGGCCTTGCCCGGGGCGTCTCCGTCAAGGACGATATTGACCATCTGGGCAACCGCCGTCTGCGCTGTGTGGGCGAGCTGCTGCAAAACCAGTTCCGCATCGGCTTTAGCCGGATGGAGCGGGTGATTCGCGAGCGGATGACCATTCAGGATTTGGACATTGTCACCCCCCAGAGCCTGATTAACATTCGCCCGGTGACAGCGGCGATCAAGGAATTTTTCGGTTCCAGCCCCCTGTCCCAGTTCATGGACCAGACCAACCCACTGGCAGAGCTGACCCACAAGCGCCGCCTCTCTGCCCTGGGGCCTGGCGGTCTGAGCCGGGAGCGGGCCAACATGGAGGTCCGAGACGTGCATTACAGCCACTATGGCCGTATGTGCCCCATCGAGACGCCGGAAGGTCCCAACATCGGCCTGATCTCCTACTTGTCCACCTACGCCCGTATCAATGAATACGGCTTTATCGAAGCACCCTACCGCGCTGTGGATAAGACCACTTTTAATGTCGCCACCGACATCACCTACATGACCGCCGACGAGGAGGACAACTTCATTGTCGCCCAGGCCGCCGAGCCGCTGGACGAGAACGGCTGCCTCACCAACTCCCGTATCATCGCCCGCCACCGCGACGAAATCGTGGAGGTGGACAAGGATTTTGTGGACTATATCGACGTGTCCCCCCGGATGATGGTCTCCATCGCCACCGCCATGATTCCCTTCCTGCCCAACGATGACGCAAACCGTGCCCTGATGGGCGCGAACATGCAGCGCCAGGCAGTGCCTCTGCTCCGTCCCGAGGCCCCCATCGTGGGCACCGGCATGGAACATAAAATCTGCATGGACTCCGAGGTGGTCCTCCTGGCGGAGGGCGACGGCGAGGTGGTGGCTGTGGATGCCCGGCGCATCACCGTCAAGTACGACGGCGGCGGCACCAAGGACTATAAGCTCACCAAGTTCCTCCGTTCCAACCACGGCACCTGTATCAACCAGCGTCCCATTGTGGAGGTTGGCGAGCGGGTCCACGGCGGCGACGACCCCACCGTTTTGGCGGATGGCCCCGCCACCGAGCAGGGCGAAATCGCCCTGGGCCGCAATATTCTGGTTGGCTTCATGACCTGGGAGGGCTACAACTACGAAGATGCCGTGCTGCTCAACGAAAAGCTGGTGCGGGATGACTACTATACCTCCATCCATATTGAGGAGTACGAACTGGATGCCCGGGATACCAAGCTTGGCCCCGAGGAAATCACCCGGGATATTCCCAACGTGGGCGAGGACGCCCTGAAGGACCTGGACGAGAGCGGCATTATCCGCATCGGCGCGGAGGTTCACTCCGGCGATATTCTGGTGGGAAAGGTCACGCCCAAGGGCGAGACGGACCTCACCGCGGAGGAGCGCTTGCTCCGTGCCATCTTCGGCGAAAAGGCCAGAGAGGTCCGGGATACCTCCTTGAAGGTGCCCCACGGCGAGTCCGGCATCATTGTGGATGCCAAGGTCTTCACCCGTGAAAACGGCGACGAGCTGGGGCCGGGCGTGAACATGGTGGTTCGCATCTATATTGCCCAGCGCCGCAAGATTCAGGTGGGCGATAAAATGGCAGGCCGCCACGGAAATAAGGGCGTTGTCTCCCGGGTTTTGCCCCAGGAGGATATGCCCTTCCTGCCGGATGGTACGCCGCTGGACATCGTGCTCAACCCCCTGGGCGTTCCCTCCCGTATGAACATCGGCCAGGTGCTGGAGGTCCATTTGGGCTATGCGGCCCAAAAGCTGGGCTACAAGGTCGCCAGCCCGATTTTCGACGGTGCCAACGAACAGGACATCACCGATATGCTGCTGGAGGCAGGTCTGGACGCGGACGGCAAGAGCGTGCTGTACGACGGCCGCACCGGCGAGGCCTTTGATAACGAGGTCACCGTGGGCTACGTCTACTTCCTCAAGCTCCATCACCTGGTGGATGATAAAATCCACGCCCGTTCCACCGGCCCGTACTCTCTGGTCACCCAGCAGCCCTTGGGCGGCAAGGCCCAGTTCGGCGGCCAGCGCTTCGGCGAGATGGAAGTTTGGGCGTTGGAGGCATACGGTGCCGCCTATACCCTGCAAGAAATTCTCACCGTCAAATCCGATGATGTCACCGGCCGTGTCCGGACCTATGAAGCCATCGTCAAGGGCCATAACGTGCCCCAGCCCGGCGTGCCCGAGTCCTTTAAGGTCTTGGTCAAGGAGCTGCAGTCCCTGTGCCTGGACATTGAGGTCCTGGACGAGAACGGCGGCATTATCGAGCTGCGAGATGACGAGGATGCCATGGATACCTTCAACCTGGCCCGGATGGACGCGGACGACGAGCGTCACCATGTCGTCGCGGAAGAGGCGGAATTGCAGGAGTCGGGCTTTGACATCGAGGATGCCCCCGAGGACGCGGGCGTTGAAGTGGAGAGCGGCCTTGATATTGACGAGGAATAATCCAGATCGCGTCATGATGAACCGAAAAAATGGATTATGTAAGGAGGATACAGCAATATGATGGATGACAAAATCGGAAACAATATTGCTTTTGACGCGATTAAAATCGCTATGGCTTCCCCGGAGCAGATTAAAGAATGGTCCTACGGCGAGGTAAAAAAGCCGGAAACCATCAACTATCGCACCCTGAAACCCGAGCGCGACGGCCTCTTCTGCGAGAAGATTTTCGGGCCGACCAAGGACTGGGAGTGCCACTGCGGGAAGTACAAAAAGATTCGCTACA
>JAVVPH010000127.1:0-5561 GCA_036655835.1 Oscillibacter sp. | reverse complement strand
GCGCCACAATTATCGCTCTTCGCGCTGATAGGGCTTGCCCACGGATTTCGGCCCCGCTTTTTTGATGCCGAACACCGCCAGCGCCACCAGCGTGCAGACATAGGGAATCATCTGGAACAGCTGATAGGGGGTTGTGGTGCTCATAATCTGCAAGCGCAGCTGCAGCGCGTCGCAGAAGCCGAAGAGGAGACAGGCCAGCAGCACGCCGCCGGAGCTCCACCGTCCGAAAATCACCGCCGAGAGGGCGATAAAGCCTCGCCCCGCCACCACGCCGTCGGAATAGGTGTTGACGTAGCAGGTGGTTAAGTAGGCCCCGCCGATGCCCGCCAGTGCGCCGCAGATGATGCAGGCGATGTATTTTTGCCGCACCACATTGATGCCCAGCGTCTCCGCCGCCTTGGGGTATTCGCCCACGGCCTTGTAGTTCAAGCCGGACTTTGTGCGGTTGAAATAGATGGCGGTGAGGGGCACCATGAGGTAGGTGAAATAGACCATGGGGTTTTGATTGAAGAAAATGGGGCCAAGCACCGGAATGTCCTTCAAAAACGGGATGGCGATGTTCTGCATCAGCGTGCCCTGGGCCAGGGTAGAGCTGACGCCGAAGTAAACCCGGTAGATAAACGCCGCCACGGCGGGGGCGAAAATATTGATGGCCATGCCGTAGACAATCTGCTCCGCGCAGAGGGACACGGTGCAAAACGCGTAAATCATGTTGATGAGGATGCCGCCGGCGGCCCCGGCCAGAATGCCCAAAAAGGGACTGCCTGTGAGGAAGCAGACCATAAAGCCCGCCAGCGCGCCAAAGGCCATGATGCCGTCCAAACCGATGTTCACCAGACCCGCCCGCTCAGAATACAGCTCTGCCAGCGCCACCAGCAGAATGGGGGTGGCCATGCGCAGGGTGGAGAGGAGAATTTCCATTACCAAATCCATGGACATCTTACTCCACCTCCTTTTTTTGTTTCCGTGCCCGGGCCAACAGCTGCTTAATCTGCGGGAGCTTCACCACCGCGAAGCCCGCCACGGCGAAGACGATGACCAGTGCCTGAATAATGTCGATGACGCTGGTGGGCACGCCGGTTGCCACCTGCATGGTGGTGGCGCCGGTGCGCAGCACCGCGAAGAAGTAGGCGACCGCCACGGTGGCCAGGGGATTGAGCTGGCCGATCAGGGCCATGGCCACGCCGTCAAAGCCGAAGCCCACGGCAAAGCCGCTCATGAGGCGATACTGGGTACCCAGCAGCTCCACACTGCCGCCCAAGCCGGCAATTGCGCCGGAGACGACGAAGCTGAACAGGATGTATTTCTTCACCGAAAAGCCATTGAAGCGGCTGGCGGTGGCATTCAAACCCACCGCCCGAAGCTGAAAGCCCTTGGAGGTGTTGAAGAGAAAATACTGCACAAAAATGGCCACCACCAGGGCAATTACAATGCCCCAGGTGACGCGCACATCGGGAAAAATGCGTCCCAGCATGGTGGCGTCCGGCACCGCCGGGGTTTGGGGTACGTTGCCGTCCCGCAAGAGCTGGGTGTACAGCAACCCCATAAACAGCGTTGCCACATAGTTGAGCATGATGGAGACAATCAGTTCGTTGAGTCCCCGGGTGATTTTGAGAATACCGGGGAGCAGTCCCCACAGCCCGCCGACGATGGTGCCCGCCAGTAAGCAGAGCACGATGGCGGGAAAGCCCGTGATGCCCCAGCAGGTGGCAACCCAGATGGAGGCGCAGGAGCCCATGATAAACTGCCCCTCACCGCCTAAGTTAAACACGCCGCAGCGATAGGCAAAGCAGGCGCAAAGCCCGGTGAAAATCAGCGGGGTCGCCTTGACCAGGGTGGTGGCGATGTTGCCCACGTTGCCAAACGCGCCGGAGAACAGGTACCGAATGGCGGTGAGCGGACTGGCACCCAGTGCCGCGATGATGATGGCACCAATCAAAAACGCCAGTAAAATTGCCGCCAGCGGCACGAGAAAGCCCACCAATTTGGTTCTCTTTTTCATTGTATCCTCCCCCTCACTTTCCTGCCATGGCCAGGCTGATTTCCTCAATGGGAGGATTTTTGCCGGAGTATTCGCCCATCACCTGTCCCTCGAACATCACCAGAATGCGGTCGGACATCTCCAAAATCTCGTCGAAGTCGGCGGAGATGAGGAGCACGCCGCAGCCCTTGCCCCGGGCGGCAATCATGCTGTCGTGGACAAAGCGGGTCGCGCCGATGTCCAGTCCCCGGGTGGGATGGACCGCCACCAGCAGCTCCGGGTCGCCCTCCAGCTCCCGCGCCAGAATAATCTTTTGCTGATTGCCGCCGGAGAGATTTCGTGCCTCCTGCTCAATGGACGCGCAGCGGATGTCGTATTTTTCCTGCATCTCGCCGGCGTAGTCCCGCATGGCCTTCTTTTTCAGATGCAGCCCGTGGGCCTCGCTGAATTGCGGCTGCTCCGTGGATTTGAGCACCACATTTTCCTTCACGCTCATATTCCCAACCAGTCCCATTTTGTTGCGGTCCTCGGGAATGTGGGCCACCTTGCGTTGGATGAAATCGGCGGGGGTGAACCGGGCCACCTTCGTGTCCTGCAAGGTCACCTCGCCTGCGTCCGGCGTCAAAACGCCGGTGATAATCTGGGCAAGCTGGCTTTGTCCGTTGCCGTCTACGCCCGCCACGCCGAGAATTTCCCCCCGGCCCACGGTGAGACTCACATCCCGCAGGCCGCTGTGCTTGGAGGTCTTGTTAAAGTCCACATGGGACAGCGCGGCGGCGGTTGCCCCGGGCTTTTCCATTTTTTCGTACTGGGAGGGCACCAAATCCCGGCCAATCATCAAATTGGCCAGCTTTGCGCCGTCCGTCTCGCCGCGATTCACCGTGCAAACCGTCTGTCCGGCCCGCAAAATGGTCACCCGGTCGGAGATGCGCAGCACCTCCCGCATTTTATGGCTGATAAAAATAATGCTCTTGCCCTCGCCCGTCAGCTTGCGGATGATGTCAAAAAGCCCCTCTACCTCGTGGTCGGTGAGGGCGGCGGAGGGCTCATCCAACACCAACAGCTCTGCCCCGCGGTACAGTGCCTTGAGAATTTCCACCCGCTGCTGCGCCCCCACGGCAATTTCCGTGATGGGCTTATCCAGCTCCACATCCAAGCCGTATTTCTCGGAAAGCGCCAAAATCTCCTGCTTGCGGGCCTCTTTTTGGATAAAAACGCCCTTTGTGTTCTTGTCCCCCAGAATGATGTTTTCAAAAACCGTCATGGCCTCCACCAGCATAAAATGCTGATGCACCATGCCGATGCCCAACTTCACCGCCTGGGCGGGGGAGTCGATTTTCACCTGCTTGCCATTTAAGTAAATACTGCCCTCAGAGGGCTGATACAGCCCAAACAGGACGTTCATCAGGGTACTTTTGCCGGCGCCGTTTTCGCCCAAAAGCGTATGTACCTCGCCCCGCTTGACCTCCAGGTTGATGTCCCGGTTGGCGTATACCTCACCAAAGCGCTTGGTAATGTGTTCCATTCTCAAGATTTCTTCCATTGGAGCTTCCCTTCCTTCATGCGAAAAGAATCCCGTATCCGGGGGAATCCGAGTGATATACTTCTTCCCACATTTTAAGGGAAGCAAAGGCCAATGTCAAGGATTGTTCTAAGGCGGCGAAGGCTTGAAGCTCAACGAAAAAGGCGCAAAGCCCTCGTACGTCCGCAATCCCTAAAATATTTTATGCTCCAAAAAAATATTTTCAGCATCAGGCGACACGCCGCAAAAGGTCCCGGGGAAAAAAGCAACCGATTTTCTCGGCGGATGCACCTGCAAAATTTTCGGCAGAAAGCAGGGCAAGCCCGACTTTCTCCCGGGTAACATCGCCGTTTCGACCCTGTTTGACAGCAGAAGAGGGCAAAAGCGGTGGAGAGCATGAAAACTTTGCCAAAAAAAAGCTGAAAACCTTTACTTCATCCGCACATTGGCATATAATTAACAAGATTTCGCTGAATTGATTTAAAGTATCCGTTTCCGTGGCTTTTGCGCGCTCGGAGACGTTTCGTAACGAAAGGAGATCCCCCTATGAAAAAGACAGGCTTGCTTCGTTTGCTCACCGCGCTGCTTGCGCTCTCCCTTCTGGCCGGCTGTGGCAGTAAGCTGCCAAAGGGCGTGGAGCTGGACCCGAAAAACCCGGTATCTCTGCGGCTTTGGCACTATTATAACGGTCCGCAAAAAGAGGCGCTGGACGAGATGATTGCCGAATTTAACGACACCGTCGGCAATGAGACAGGCATCGTTGTGGAGGCCTTCAGCCACGGCTCCGTGGCGGATTTGACGGACCAGGTCCTGGCCTCCGCCGAAAAAAAGGTTGGCTCGGAGGAAATTCCCGAAATTTTCGCCGCCTATGCCGACACCGCCCAGCAGGTGGACCAAATCGGTCTGGTGGCGGATTTGGCCCCGTATATGACGCCCGAGGAGCTGGCGGAATATGTGCCGGGCTACGTTACCGAGGGGGAGCTGGGCACCAAGGGCAGCTTTAAAATTTTCCCCGTGGCAAAATCCACTGAAATTATGACACTGAACAAAACCGATTGGGAACCCTTTGCCGCCGCCACAGACACCGCGGTGGAGGACCTCTCCACCATGGAGGGGTTGGTCCGGGTGGCCCAATCCTATTACGAGTGGACCGATGCCAAAACCCCCGCGCCGGATGACGGCAAGGCCTTCTGGGGCCGGGATGCCATGGCGAACTATTTCATCGTCGGCTGCAAGCAGCTGGGCGTGGAAATTTTCTCCGTCCGGGACGGGCAAGTCACGCTCAATGCGGACAAAGCCGTCCTGCGTAAGCTGTGGGATAACTACTACGTCCCCTCCGTCAACGGTTGGTTTGGGTCCTATGGCCGCTTCCGCTCGGATGACGCGAAAACCGGCAGTATTTTGGCGCTGGTGGGCTCCAGCAGCGGCGTCGCGTATTTCCCCAATCGAGTCACCGTCAACGACACGGAGAGCTACCCCATTGAGAGCATGATGCTGCCTGCCCCGCTGTTTGCGGGTGGCGAAAAGGTTGCCGTGCAGCAGGGCGCGGGGATGGTCGTCACCAAGTCTGACCCCACCCGGGAGTACGCCGCCAGTGTGTTTCTCAAATGGTTTACGGAGACGGAGCGCAATATCCGCTTTTCCCTGGCAACTGGCTACCTGCCGGTGAAGCTGGCGGCCAACGACATCGCCAAAATTGAGGAGATCGCAAAAACCGTGGCGGATGACGGCACCATCGCCAAGCTGTTGGGCGGAATTCCTGTGGCCATCGAGACGGTAAAAGAGAATGAGCTTTATACCAACCAGGCCTTTCCCAATGGTAGCAAGGCCCGCAGGGTGTTGGAACATTCTCTCAGCGATTATCTGTCCAAGGATTTGGAGGCCGTGAACGCGTTGGTTGCCGCCGGGCTGTCCCGGCCGGAGGCCGCCGCCCACTTTGCTACCGAGGAAAATTTTGAAAGTTGGTACGGTGAATTTACAGCGGCCCTGCAAAGCGCCATTGGCTGAACAATCACGGCTCCCGCGGAGAAAAAATGAACGCCCCGCCGGCGAAAACGG
>JAVVPH010000126.1:0-5588 GCA_036655835.1 Oscillibacter sp. | reverse complement strand
ATGCAGCGCCCATTTATTTTACCGAAAAACCCATAAAATCAGCAGACAGTGCCCCGCCAGCATCAGGGGCAGGCCGTAGCGAAACTGGGGGTGGCGGGTCTTGTGGCGAAAGAGGAACATCCCCAAAAGTCCCCCCAAGCTGCCCCCTATAAGGGCGGTGCCCAGCAGGACTTTTTCGGGAATTCGCCACCGGCGGCGTGTGGCCTTGTATTTATCCGCCCCCATGAGGCAAAAACACAGGAGATTCACCCCCGCCAAATAGTAGAATAATCCCACAGTTTCGCCCCCTGACACAAGATGTTGATGTCCCCTATCTTAACACACTTTTTGCCCCCTGTAAAACGGATTTTTTTCGGGAAATAGCTGTTCAACTGACAAAATAAGTGCTACAATAACAATGTATAAGTGTCGGGGTATTGAATCCCGGGGACGCAGTGAAGGAGCGCGAGGGATGAAAGGGAAAAAATGGGCACCGGGGTTCCTCCTGGTTGCCGCCGGACTGCTGCTGGCGCTGTCCCTCTTTTTGCTGTGGCGCTCGGCCCATCCGGCCCTCCCCCAGCCTGCCATTACGCCGCCCCCCACCGCCGCCGTCACACCCACCCCCACGCCGACGGAGACACCCCCCGCGCTGGAATCTGACGGCCTGCCTCACGACCAGCTTTTCATCACCGTGGAGCGGCAAAAGTACGAGTCCGGCGACCTGCAACTCAAAATCCCCAAGCTCTCCGTGGATGTGCCGGTGCTCAACGGCGTGGATCCCGCCACCCTGCTGCAGGGCATCGGGCTGTACGATTACGCCCAGCTGCCCGGCGACGGCGACCGGAACGTCTCCATCGCGGGCCACCGCAACGGCGTCCGCAACGGGGTGATTACCGACGATATGCCCTTTTATTATTTGGATACGCTCACTGACGGCGACTGCCTCTACCTCACCGACGAGAGCCATATTTACCAGTACGCTTTCGAGGACCAAACCGTGGTGGAGCCTGACGATTGGGGCCCCATTTACAGCCAGGGCTTCTCCTGCCTGACCCTCACCTCCTGCACCCCCATCACCACCGCCACCCACCGCATCATCATCCGCGCCCGCCTGCTGGACACCTTGGACTTGACCGATGACTACGCCTACCCCGCCACCGTGGAGAAGGAGTGACCTCTATGAAAAAACGCATATTAGCCGTGGTGCTTGCAGTGGCCCTTGTGGCGTCACTGGGCATTTTGGCGGTCTTTGCCGGCAATATCCCCGCCGTGACCGAGCGGAAAACCGGCGTGACGGTGTATCAGAACACCAAGGCGGCGGTGGATGCCTCCAACCTTGCCGAGGGGTACCTCTTAATCTCCTACACCGGCGGCAAGCAGGTGCGTACCCGGGTGCAGATTGCGAAAACCGGCGGCGTGGGCTATCTCTACGAGCTGAAAAACGACGGCACCGTGGAGACTTTCCCCCTCACCGAGGGCGACGGGGACTACACCATCAAAGTTTACGAGAACGTGGGGGGCAAGAAATACGCCACCGCGTACAGCTGCAGCGTCACCATGAAGCTGCGGGACCCCTTCCTCCCCTTCCTCTACCCCAACCAGTTTGTGAATTTTACGGAGCACTCCAACGTGGTAAAGACGGCGAAAACCATCACCAAAAACAGCAAAACCGACCTTGAAAAGGTCACGGCGGTCTTTGATTACGTGGTGGATAACTTCACCTACGACTACGAGCTGGCGAAAAACGTCAAGAGCGGCTATGTGCCTGTGGTGGATGCCGTGCTGAAAAGCAAAAAGGGCATCTGCTTCGATTATGCCGCCGTGATGGCCTCCATGCTCCGCAGTCAGAAAATCCCCTGTAAGCTGGTGGTGGGCTACGCCGGCGAGGTTTACCACGCCTGGATTAACGTCTACATTCAGGGCGAGGGCTGGGTGGACAAGGCCATCTATTTCGACGGCAAGAGCTGGAGCCTGATGGATCCCACCTTCGTCTCCAGCGGCAAGCGGAGCGACCAGATTATGAAATACGTCACCACGGAGAAAAACTACACCCAGAAATTCGCGTACTAAAAAAAGGCGGAGCCGGTGCCTGCGGACCCCATCGGGCTGCAAGACGCCGGCCCGCTTTTTTCCTGCTGCAACACTGTTATGAGGAGGGACTGCCATGAAAATGCTCAGTGCTGAGGTGCTCTCAGTCCTCTGCTGGAAGCTGACGCTGCTTGCAAGGGCGGGGGTTTCCGCCGGGGAGCGGGCATCCCTTTTGTTGGAGGACAACGAGGACAAGGCCCTGTCCGACATTTTGGTGCAGGTGGCAAAGCACTTGGAGGAGGGCGCCGCCCTCTCCGCCGCACTGGCTGCCACCGGCGTTTTCCCCGACTATCTGGTGCGGATGCTGGAAATCGGACAGGCGGCGGGCCGTGAGGAGCAGGTGCTCTCCGACCTGACGGACTATTACCGCTGGGAGGCGGATACCCGGGGCACCCTCCGCCGTGCCATGGCCTATCCCGCCATGATGGCGGCGCTCATCGCCGTGATTTTCAGCGTGCTCCTCTCCCAGGTGCTCCCCATGTTCACCCGGGTGTTTGAGCAGCTGGGCCAGCAGCCCTCTCGGCTCACCTTGGCGCTACTCTCCATGGGGGACGTGAGCCGTTATGTAGCCGCCGCCCTCTGCGTTTTGCTGGTGGGTGCCGCGGTGTGGCTGATTTACAGAATCAATCGTGGGGGGAGCCTACCCATGGGGAAGGCCGCCGCCGCGCTGGATAGGAGCCGTTTTTCCTCCGCCATGAGCCTGATGCTCTCGGCGGGTTTGCCCTTGGACGAGGCCATGGAGCGGACGGAAAAACTGCTGAGCACCTCCCGACTGGGCGAAAAAGTCGCCCGCTGCCGCACCCTGATGGAGGGGGGCGCAGCCTTCCCCGGGGCGGTGCAGGAGAGCGGAATTCTCACCGGAATGCAGGCGGGACTTTTGGCCGCCGGCGCCCGCAGCGGCGCGCTGGAGGCCGCCATGGCGGAGGTCACCCAGCGCAGTCAGGCTCAGGCGGACGAGGGCCTTTCCGGGCTACTCTCCCGCTTTGAATTCGTTTTGGTGCTGGTTTTGTGCGTTGCGGTGGGGCTGGTACTGCTGGCGGTGATGCTGCCGCTACTGTCCGTACTCACCGCCATCGGCTGAGGCCGCTAAACTGAGGAAAAGGGGGCGGGTGCCTTGTCACAATCTGCAAAACGTGTGCTGGGGGTAGCCGTCACCATCGTGCTGATGGTGGCCCTCCTGCTGTCCGGCGTGTGGTTTTTGAGCCGTGAAGTCTCCGACGAGGCGCTGGCCACCACCCAAAAGAACATCGCCCGGGCCGCCCTGCAGTGTTACAGCTTGGAGGGGTTTTATCCGGACAGCCTTTCCTATCTGCGGGAGCACTACGGGGTTCAGGTGGATGAAAAGCGCTTTTTTGTGGACTACGTCCCTGTGGCATCCAACCTGATGCCCCAGATTACCGTCTTACCCAGAGACTAAAAGGAGGGAACCGCCATGCGTCCAACCGGCCTGCACCGCTTGCTGCCTCTGGCGGTTTGCGCTCTTTTTCTCCTGCTCTGCGGCGGGACAGCACTCCTGTCCGGGGGGGTCTATCGGGCAGTCGCCACCTCCTCCGACGAGAATTTTGCCAAGCGCACCGCCCTGTTCTATGTGGTCAATCAGGTGAAAAGCGCCCGGGACAGCGGCGGGGCGGTTAGGGTAGAACCCTTTGGCGACGGGGACGCGCTGGTGCTGGGCGAGGCCTCCGGCCCTTACACCACAACGGTTTACTGCTATGACGGCGCGCTGATGGAGCTCTACGCCGACGGGGGGGACCACCTGCCGCCGGAGGCGGGGACGGTGCTGCTGCCCATGGAGGCGCTGGCGGTGAAACAGTCCGGCGCGCTGCTGGCGCTGTCCCTGACGGAGGAGACCGGTCGGGTGCTGGAAGCGGAGGTGGCGGCATGGTGAAAAAAGGGACGCTGGTGCTTTTGGAACTGCTCTGCAACCTGCTGATTTTCGCCCTCTGCGCCGCCGTTTGCGTGGGCATTTTGGGCCACGCAAAGACCATCTCCAAGGAGAGCGCCACCCTGACGGACGCCGTCCTTTTGGCCCAGTCCGCCGCCGAGCGGAATCGGGCAGGGCTGTGGGACGGGGACACTGTCGAGGACGGCTACACCGTCACCCTCACCCCCGCCGCCCAGGGCGGAAAGGCCGCCGTCATCACGGTTTCGGTGGGAGAAAAGCCGGTGTATACACTGACAGACAAGGGGGTCACAGCGGATGAAAAACCATAAACTCTCCCCCTTCGGGCTGGGGTTCCTCTCTGTTTTGAATATCCTTTTGGTGCTCTCGCTGGCGGTATTTTCCGCGTTGACCCTGTCCTCTGCCCAAAGCGACTTAGCCCTGTCCCGTCGGGCCGCCGCCACGGTTTCCGCCTATTACAGCGGAGAAAAGTCGACGGGTCAGCCGTCGGTACCCGGGGAGACCACCTTGCCCGTCTGGGACGGAACCACCGGAGAATGGGAGCTGAAACCATGACGATTATGGAACTTTTAACCCGGGCCACCCTGTTGGGGGCCTCCGACCTGCTGCTCATCGCCGGTCTGCCCGCCGCCTTTAAGGTGAACGGGGTGATTACCCGAGAGGGTGACCGGCTCTACGACACGAATTTGGACGGCTTGGTGGACGAAATTTACCTTCTGGCAGGAAACCGCTCCACCGAGCGGCTCACCTCCACCGGGGACGACGACTTCTCCTTCGGCCTGCCCGGGCTGGCCCGATTTCGGGTCAATGCCCTGCGGCAGCGTGGTTCTTTGGCGCTGGTGATTCGGGTGGTGTCCTTCACACTCCCCTCGGCGGAGGAGCTGGGGGTGCCGGAAAACGTGATGCGGTTCGGGGACTTGACCCACGGGCTGGTGCTCTTTACCGGCCCTGCGGGCAGCGGCAAAACCACCACTCTGGCCTGCATTGTGGAGCGCATCAACACCACCCGCAACGCCCACATCATCACCATAGAGGACCCCATTGAGTACCTCCATCAGCATAAAACCAGCGTGGTGACCCAGCGGGAGCTGTACATCGACACCATGAGCTACCCCGCCGCCCTGCGGGCGGCTCTGCGGGAGGCCCCCGACGTGGTACTGCTGGGGGAGATGCGGGACGAGGAGACCATCCGCGCCGCCGTCACCGCCGCCGAGACGGGGCATCTGGTTTTTTCCACCCTCCACACCGTTGGCGCCGCCAACACCATCGACCGGATTGTAGACTCCTTCGACCCCCGCCAGCAGACCCAAATCCGCACCCAGCTGGCGCTGGTTTTGGAGGGGGTTGTGTCACAGCAGCTGGTGCACAGCCGCGACGGCGGCCTGATTCCCGCCTTTGAGGTGATGCGCGGCAACAGCGCCGTGCGTACCATGATTCGGGAGTCCAAGGCCCATCAGCTGGATAACCTCATTTCCACCTCCTCCGGTGAGGGGATGGTCACCATGGACCAGAGCCTGCTGGCGCTGGTGGCAGACAAAAAGGTGACGGCAGAGGAGGCAATGGGGTACTGCGTGAATCCGGAATACTTCAAAAAACGGGTGGAAGATTTGGAAAAAGC
>JAVVPH010000125.1:0-5687 GCA_036655835.1 Oscillibacter sp. | reverse complement strand
CACTGAGGTGACAACACCTAAATCTTGCATGTCTACCAATTCCATCACAGGCGCGTGCGGAACAAATGTAGTATAACACAAGGGACGCTCTTGAACAATAGGAAAAAATACGATACAATAGGATTATTTCAGCAAAGGCTTTTCAGCGCAATCCATGAAAAGAGGAACCCGCCTATGTCAACTCCCCGCGTTGCCGCCATTCACGACCTCTCCGGCTACGGCCGCTGCTCCCTCACCGTGGCATTGCCCATTTTGTCTGCTATGGGCGTACAGTGCTGCCCGCTGCCCACGGCTTTTTTATCCACCCACACCGGCGGATTTGAGGGCTTTACCTTTCTGGATATGACGGAGGAAATGCCCCGGGTGGCTGCCCACTGGAAAAAATTGGGCCTGCAATTTCAGGCGGTATACAGCGGATTTTTGGGCAGCGCCAAACAGATTGACACCGTGGCGGATTTTATCCGGGACTTCAAAGGCCCTGACACCGTGGTGGTGGTGGACCCTGTGATGGGCGACCACGGAAAAATTTATCAGACCTACACCGCCGCCATGTGCGATGGCATGGCCCGCTTGGCGGCGGCGGCGGATGTGATCACCCCTAATTTGACGGAGGCCGCCCTGCTGCTGGGGCTACCCTACGACACGCTGGAGAGAAGCGAGAGGGGCTACCGCGCTGTGGTGGAGGAACTGTCCTTGCAGGGGAGACGGTCTGTGGTCCTCACCGGCGTTTCCCTGTCCCCCGAACAGACCGGGGCCATGTGCTTCGACGCCCGGGACGGGCAGACAAGCGCGGTCCAAACCAATTTTGTGGCCCACGAGCTCCACGGCACCGGCGACGTGTTTTCCAGCGTTCTCACCGGCGCATTGGTGCAGGGGGAGGCTTTGCCCCAAGCGGCCAGACGGGCGGCGGAGTTTGTTCGTGCCTGCGCGGAGCGGACGGTGGCGGAAGAGCTGTCCTTACTGGAGGGCGTGGATTTTGAGCCGCTGCTGTGGACCCTCCACCAGGACCATGGCGGGTAGTGACTCGGCTTTCCCCGGCGGCGCAGTGCCGCAAAAACGTCCCGGCGGTTGAGGTGGAAGCGGGACACAAATCGCAGCGAAGGCCTTTGCCGCAAGCCGCTGAGCGAAAAATAATTTGAAAAAAGGAAGCGACAGAATGAACCGGACAAAGCGTTGGACCTCCCGGGCACTTGCACTGATGTTGGTGCTGTGCCTCAGCATTCCCGCCCAGGCCGCGGAGACACTGACCCCGGCACAGCGGGCCGAACAAGCCATTGCCTGCGCCGCCCAATACGGAGAGGCGGACAGCATTCAATACGCCCTGTGGGAGAGCGGGAAAATTACCCGCACCGGCCACGCCGGTACCTTTTCCCGGACGGAAAACCGCGCCCTCACCGACGGCGACCTCTACGGTGTGGGGTCCATCAGCAAGATGTACACCACCGCAGCGATGATGAAGCTGGTTCAGCAGGGACGTGTGCAGCTGGATTTGCCGGTGACCCACTATCTGCCCCAGTTCAAAATGGCGGACGCCCGGTACAAGGAGATTACGGTGCGAATGCTGCTGAATCACTCCTCGGGCCTGATGGGCAGCAGCTTCCGCAACGCGTTTTTGTTTGGTGACGCGGATTCCGCCGCCACCGACGCGCTGTTGGACCGCCTGGCGACCCAGCGGCTGAAAGCCGCCCCCGGGGCGTACAGCGTCTATTGCAACGACGGCTTCACCCTGGCGCAGTTGGTGGTGGAGGCTGTCAGCGGCATGAAGCTGATGGACTATGTGGAAACCACCTTTTTGGACCCGGCGGACCTGAAAAACACCTACGCCCCCGGCGGGAAATTTGACACGGACCGTCTGGCCCGCATCTATCCCGACGAAAAGGACACCCGTGCTCTGCCTGCCGAGTGCCTGGGCGTGGTGGGTGCCGGCGGCATCTACGCCACGGCCTCCGACTTGGCAGCCTTCGGCGGACAATTGGCCTCTCCCGGCGTGCTGAATCAATCCTCCCTCTCCGCCATGGCGGCGGCGGAGTATGACCGGGGTCTCTGGCCCGACGGGGGAATCGGCGCCTTGTCTTACGGCTTGGGTTGGGACAATGTGGAGTGGTTCCCCTTCTCCCAGAACAAGATACAGGCCCTGGTCAAGGGCGGCGACACCGGATATTACCACGCCGGTCTGGTGGTTTTGCCGGAGTACGACATGGCGGTGGCGGTGCTGTCCTCCGGCGGTGTGTCGATTTACAACGAATTGGCGGCGACGCAGATCTTGATTGACGCACTGGCGGCCAAGGGCGTTTCAGTGGACCAGACGATTCCCCCGCTCCCGGCGGCAGCACCTGCCGCCATGCCGGCGGAGCTGACAAAGCTGGGGGGCGATTACGGCTCCAGCGGCGGGCAGTACCGGGTGGATGTCAGTCCTGCGGGGGAGTTGTCCCTCTCCTTGCTGAACGCCCCCAACGTCCCGGCCCAAAAATTTGCCTATTACAGCGACGGTTCTTTCCGAAATGCCGCCAACAGCGTGCTGGTGAAGCTGGTACCGGAGAGCGATGGGCAGACCTATTTCTATCAGCAGGGCTACTCGCCGGTTCCCCAACTTGGGGCATTGCCCGGCGCGGAGTACGCGGCTGTCAAGCTGTCGGAGAACACTGTTGCGGCGGCGGCCCAGACGGCGTGGGACGACATGCTGTTCAAGGGCCTGGTGCTCATGAACGAAAAATACAGCTCCCAGACCTACCTGGCCCTGTCGGGCAGCGGAGACGGCGCGGAGGCGGAGCTGCCCAAGCCCGTGCCGGGCTACGCGGGAGTCAACCGCATTGTGGATGAGACGCGGGCGGATTTTACCATCCAATGCCCCGGTACCGGCAGTCGGGACGGGCAGGATATGCGCCTGACGGAAAAGGACGGCGTGAAATGGCTGACCAGCGGCGATAGCGTCTATATGGAGTTGGCCGCTGTGCCGATGCTCTTCACCGCCGGCGCGGCCTATACCACCGTGCAGAGCGACGGCTACGCCCGCTGGTACGGCGTGGATGCCAAGGCGGCAGGGCGGACCATGACGGTGCAGCTGCCGAAAAACAGCGGATTCTATGTCTACGACGGAAGCGGGAAGCTGACGGCCTCCTCCCTGCTGTGGGGCGATACCGGGGCGGTTTTGCCGGCGGACGGCCTTGTGGTTTTCGCGGGGGACCCGGGGGCGCAATTCCAACTGGACTTTGCGAAAAAATAATGAATGACTGCAACGTAAAACTGACTCAAAAATGAGAGAAACCGGCTCCCCGGCGCGGATGCCCGAAAGCGGAGACTTTCGGAAATTTGCACCGGGGAGCCGGTTTGTCACAGCCGGGAAGGACCGGCGATTTATGAAAAAACCGCTTGCTTTCGGAAAACTTTCCGAAAGCAAGCGGTTTGTCCTATTTGGAAACGCTTAGAGAAACGCGCCGCTGAAGCTGTGGGGCAGTAGCTGGGACAGGGTAAATTCCTGGGCCTCGCCCTGACCGTTGAGGCAGATGATCTGGAGATCCGGCGCAAATTCCCGCAACACCTGCCGGCACACGCCGCAGGGGACGCAAAAATCCTGGCCCGTCCCGGCGATGGCGATGCGGACAAAGTCCCGCCGCCCCTCGCTGACGGCCTTGGCCACCGCCACCCGCTCCGCGCAGAGGGAGGGGGCGTAGGCGGCGTTTTCAATGTTGCAGCCGGTGAAAACCGTGCCGTCGGCGCACTCCAACGCCGCCCCCACGGGGAAGTGGGAGTAGGGACAGTAGGATCGCGCCAGCATGGATATGGCGGCTTGTTTTAATTCCTCCTTGGTCATGAGGTCCTCCTCACTGCCAGCCCACGGGGCGTTGGGGCCGGACGGTTAAATCGATGATGTCCTTGGCATCGTAAAACGGCAGATACCGCTCCCGGGCCTTGGCACTGCGCAGGGTGGTGCCGTCGGGGTGGAGCCGGTCGCAGATGACGGCGCAGATATCCTCTTTGATGTAGCTGAAGCTGCTGGTGCCCACGGAGCAGAACACCCGATAGCCCTTGCTCTGCAAAAACTGGAACACCGGGCCGGTTTGGTGCCAGTCGCCCCCGTCGGGCCGGGCACCGTGGGGGTAGAACAAAATGGTGGTGGGACCCACCAGAGAACCCACCTCATCCATCCAGCGCTGGTAGTCCGCCTGAATGGTTTTCATGGGCTTGCTGGACAAATTGATGTGGCCCCAGGTGTGGCTGCCAAAGGTCCAGCCGGTGGCCTTTAGGGCGGCGACAATGGGGCGCGCCGCCTCAATTTCTCGCTGGCGATTGGCCTCGTGGGCGGCGGACTGGTCCTCTTTTTCCGTCATGGTGCGGTAGCCCAAAATGCCGCAGTAGCCGGTGAGGGACAGACAGCCCTTGGCCCCGTAGGGGGAGAAGTCCGGGTGCTCCCGGACAAATTTGTCCAGAATCGTCACGGCGTCCAAGTCCTGGGAGAGGACCTCGTTGCCCTGGGGGTCCTTGCCCTGACTCCAAAGCTGACCGTCCTCCCCTAAAATCAGCTTGTAGGTGAAGCCGTTTTTCAGCATATAGGGGTAGTAATTCACATCGTCGTAGGACAGCACCAGGGGCTTTTTCCCGGCGGGGACCTTCAGCTCACTGCGGACCATCACGGGTTTTCCGGCGGCGTCCGTCGTCTCCTCCCAAATCTGGTTGATGTCCACCAGAACGAAGCCCTTTTCATAGACGCTCTGCAAAATTTTGTCGTATTCGCCCACGGTGATCATCCAGTCGTCCAGACCGTTCGCCTGGGCGTCGCCGTCAAAGGCCAGTTCGGGATAGGCGATCAGCGGGTGGAAAAACAAATGCTCCACCGGCCCGTCCCAGTTGACCCACTCCACAGAGGCGGGGTCAAAGGCGGGGGACTCCGGCGCGGCGGGGGATTCCGGGGGCGCTTCCGGCGTGGCAGGGGGTTCCGGCGTTTCCGGGCTTTCCGGGGCCTCGCCCTGGGAGGCGGCGGGGGGCGTTTCCCCGGTGGGGGTGGTTTCTCCCACGAGGGACGGGGCCTGTCCGCAGGCGGACAGGGAGAACAGCAGCAACGCGCTGACAAGCAAGGCGGTCAAACGAGTCATCAGGCAGTGTTCCTTTCTGTCAAAAATCTTTTTGTTTCTCTAGTATACCAGATTTTTTGACAAGGGAAAGAACAAAATAGTGACAAGCGGCAAATAAAAAGCGGCGATTTTACAACCGCCGCTTTATATTTATCGCTTGTCGCCGGGCTTGAACAGCAGGGCCATCACCACGGCGAACACCACCGCCGCCGCGATGCCGCCGGCTGTGGCGGTGAGGCCGCCGGTAAATACGCCCAGCCAGCCCTGCTCCGCCACGGCGGTTTTGACGCCGCCCGCCAGCGCGTGACCAAAACCGCTGAGGGGCACGGTGGCCCCCGCGCCGCCCCAGTCTGCCAAGGGCTGATACAGCCCCAAGGCGCTGAGCACTACCCCTGCCACCACGTAGCCGGTTAAAATGCGGGCGGGGGTGAGTTGGGTTTTGTCGATTAAAATTTGTCCCACGGCGCAGAGAACGCCGCCGCAGAGAAATGCGTTGAGATAGTCCATCACGAACCTCCCGTGAAAAGTTTTAAAAAATTTGGGGGCAAGGACTCTGCCTTGCGGGACCGGATTAGGGCCGTTCAGCGGAAAAGCAGACGGCGTGGCAGATGCCGGGAA
>JAVVPH010000124.1:0-5705 GCA_036655835.1 Oscillibacter sp. | reverse complement strand
CCGCTGTTCTGTTTTCTGCTGGTGGAGGGCTTTTGCCACACCCGGAACCGCCGGCGGTATTTTGGCCTGATGGCGCTGTTCGCCCTGATTTCCGAGCTGCCCTTTGACTTGGGATTTTTTGCGAGGCTCTCTCAGGGGGCGGGGACGTATCCCTTTTATTGGGGCTATCAAAACGTGTTTTTCACCCTGTTTTTAGGTCTGTGCGCCCTGTGGTGTCTGGAAAAGCTGTCCACTCCATCCGAGAACCGGCGGGAAAAAATCAAGGCCCTGGCCCTGCAAATCGGCGCGGTGGCCGCCCTGACGGCGATTGCCCTGCTGCTCCGCACGGATTACGCCGAGTACGGCGTGATTTTGATTGCCGCGTTCTATCTGGCGCGGAAAAATCCCATCGTCCAGGCGCTGCTCTATCTGCTGATTTTGGTGGTGGTGGAAAATAGGCAGCCCGGCGTGTATCAGCTTTTGTCCATGCTGATTCTGCTGCTCTACAACGGGCAGCGGGGCAAGCTCCGGCTGAAATACAGCTTTTACCTGTTCTACCCCATTCATCTGGCGCTGTTGCGGGCGGTGACGTTTTTTATTCCCCCCTTCGGCCTGTGAATAAACCAAAAAAGAGGCTTTTGCCTCTTTTTTTGTTGTGGTTTTGCACAAAAATTTTTGAAATTGCTTAGTATACTTTTTTGTTTGCGTTCAAAATATCAGAACATTAGCAACTTCTACTATGTATGGTCCGCCATTTGGGACATTCCGGCAATATCTTGTGCTTTTGGCGACACCTGGGGAATTTGTGCAAAACGTGCAGGGAAATTTTGTTGAAAAACATTGGTTTTAACAGTATACTGGATGGTATACATAATATGGAACAAACAGACAGCGGAG
The DNA here is from genome assembly GCA_036655835.1 of Oscillibacter sp. Taxonomy (GTDB): domain Bacteria; phylum Bacillota; class Clostridia; order Oscillospirales; family Oscillospiraceae; genus Oscillibacter. The sequence goes on along the minus strand of JAVVPH010000124.1, from coordinate 4,829 downwards.
GGAGTGGACCGCCACGGCGATTTTATTGGGCGTCTGCGCCTTTGCGCTTTTTTTCCTCAGCGACTATAACGACTGGAAGCTGGCAAGGCCCTGGCTAAAGGGCTGTTTTCCCCTGGGGGTGGTCCTACTGGCGGCGGCAACGGTTTGGGGGGCGAATGCGCCCCATTTGACAGGCTGGCCTCGGGGCCTGTTTTTTGCGTTTGCGGCCTTGTTTGGGGGACTTTTGGTGTACACGCTGTTTTTTGCCCTGCCGGCGACGGCCTCCTATACCCGCCCCGGCGAGGCCCGGGCGGTGGTGGCCAGGGGGCCGTACGCCCTCTGCCGCCATCCCGGCGTGCTGTGCTTTATGGGACTGTACGCCTGTTTATGGCTTGCCGCGGGGCTGCCGCTGTGGGAGGCGGCAGTGTACAGCGGCCTGAATGTGCTACTGGTCCTGTTTGAGGACCGCTGTGTGTTTCCCAGTCGGCTGACGGGATACGACGCGTATCGCCGGACCACGCCGTTTTTGCTGCCCAATCGGCGCAGCATCCGCGCCTGCGCGGGAGTTTTAGGAGAGGAGTGAGGACCATGCGCTTTGAGGACAAGCTCAAGCAAAACAGCCGGGAGCAAATTTGGCAGGAATACTGCGGTTTTCTGGACATGAGCCTCACGGACTACATGTATACCCAGCGCCGGCTGATGGAGGAGCAGATGGCCCTTTGGTCCGCTTGCCCTCTGGGCCGGCAAATTTTGCGGGGCAAGCAGCCCGCCACCATTGAGGACCTGCGGGAGCAACTGCCCTTGACCAGCTATGCCGACTACGCCGACGTGCTGCTGCCCAAGCGGGGGGATTTGCTCTGCGGGGAACCCGCCGTGTGGATTCAAACCACCTGGGAGGGCGGTCTTCGCCCCATCAAGCTGGCCCCCTATACCCGGGGGATGCTGGACACCTATCGCCACAATCTTCTCTCCACCATGATGATGGCCACCGCCCGGAAAAAGGGCGATTTTGACGTGAAGAGCGGCGACCGGATTCTTTACGGCGGCGCGCCGCTGCCCTATGCCACGGGCCTGATGCCGTCCCTTTTTGACGAGGACATCAAATTTACTTGGCTCCCGGATGCCAACACGGATGCGAGCATCAGCTTCAGCCAGCGGATTAAAAAGGGCTTCGCCATGGCCCTGGGCGGCGGGGTGGATTTTTTCTTCGGCATTGGCAGTGTGGCCAATTACATCACGGAGAGCTTCGGCAAAAGCGGCGGGAGCCACAGCGGGCTGAATATTTCGCCGGGCAACGCCCTGCGCTATGTCAAGGCGAAATACATCAGCCGCCGGGACGGACGGAGCATTGTCCCCGGCGACGTGTTCCGCTTGAAGGCCTTTTTCTACGCCGGAACCGACGCCCGCTGTTATAAGGACCGCCTGACCAGGGCCTGGGGTCTGGCTCCGGTGGAGCTGGCCGCCGGGACGGAATCCACCTGCATCGGCGCGGAAACCTGGGAGCACCGGGGCATGGTCTTTTTCCCGGACGCCTGCTTTTACGAATTTATTCCCGAGGAGGAGATGCGCCGGGACCGGGAGAGTGAAAATTATCGCCCCCGGACCTGCCTGATGGACGAAATCCGGGCGGGGGAAAGCTATGAGCTGGTGATTTCCGTGCTCCACGGCGGCGCGTTTATGCGCTATCGCATCGGGGATGTGTACCACTGCGTCTCCGCCGGCGGCGGCGAGCTGCCCCGCCTCACCTTTGTGGACCGGGTGCCGGACGTGATTGATTTGGCGGGCTTCACCCGCATCACCGCCTCCTCCGTGGAGGAGGTCATCCGCCTGAGCCGTTTGGACGTGGGAGACTGGGTGCTGAAAAAAGAGTTCAGTGAATCCGGGGACCCCTTCCTCCATATGTACGTGGAAATCACGCCGGAGGCCCAGACCTCGGAGATGACTGCCAAACATATTCTGACGGAGCATTTGTCCCTCTATTTCAAATATTTTGACAGTGACTACGGCGACTTGAAAAAGCTTTTGAACATGGAGCCGCTGCAAATGACCCTTTTGAAATACGGCACCATTGCCGCCTATGAGGAAAAGCGGGGCCAGACCCTGCCCCGCATCAATCCCAGCACCCTGGACCTGATGGGCCTGCTGCGTCAGCACGGCGGGCCCGGCGCTCGGCAAGGGGGGAAATGGAATGAATAACATCCCCTTCCTCTCCATCAACATCATGGCCCTGGGCTGCTTTACGGTGATGTTTGTCACCTTCCTGGCGGCGAAGAAAACCCCGGAGGTCTGGGCGTTTTTGGCGGTGCTGGCGGACTGCATTTTGTGGAGCGGCGGGTCCATCCTCATGCGGATGCAGATGTGGCCGGGCCTGCATTTTTGGTACGCCGTCTCGCTGGTGGCCCTTTTTAGCATGGAGCTGTTGTTTTACAACTTTGTCCACATTTTCACCCGGGAGCGGGGGAGATTTCTGCTGCTGGTGTTCACGGCGTGGACATTGCTGCTGGTGCCCGGCACCATCAGCGGTTTCTTTTTGGCGGCGCCCACCCCGTTTACCCGGGCAGATGGCGCCACATTGTTCACCTATTCCCTGAATTGGCACATCATCCTGCCCTGCGTGATGTTTGTGGCCATTATCATCGCCACCACGGCCCGGCTGCTGCGGATTATGCGGGAGCAGGGCACCCATGCCCCCGGCATCCAGATACTCGTCTCCGGCGGACTGATTATGCTGGTGGGCAACCTGTTGCAGGTGGGTCTGCCGGGGAACACCTTCCCCTTTGACGCACTGGCGGGCATTGGGTTTGCGGTGCTGCTGATGTATGCGCTGTACAAGCGCCGGGTGTTCCGCATGACGTTGGTGGTGTCCCGCACACTGCTGGCCGTTTCCCTGGCGGCCATCTGCGTGGTCGGCTCCAGCTATGTCATCGTGCCGCTGAAGGCGTTTGCGGAGGGACAGCTGAAGCTGAGCGAAGCCACCGCCACCACCCTGGTGGCGCTGACCTTTGCCGCGCTGTTGGGCGTGGCCTATTGGCTGATGAGTCAGCTAATGGGGGCTGTGTTCACCCGGGAGGAACAGCAAAACCGCCTGGTGAAGAAATTTTCCGAGGAGATTAACCAATCCCTCAGCACCGCCGAGGTGATGGAAAAGGTGGGGACCGTGGTATCCCGGGAAATTTCCACCGAGCAAATTTATATCTGCCTGCTGGAAGACGGGGAATACAAGGCCCGCTACTGCACCAGTCCCCTGGCTACCTTGTCCTTCTCCATCTCCAAGGACAGTCCCCAGATTGCCTACCTCCGGGACCAGGAGAGCTACTTTCTGCTGGGCGAGTTCCGCAACAATCCCCTCTACCTCTCCGTGTGGGAATCTGAAAAAGACCTCTTCCGCCGCCTGAATATCGACTGCGTCACCGCCATGCGGGACGGCAATGAAATTGTGGGTCTGCTGCTGCTCTCCGCCAAGGACCGGGGCCGCAGCTTCAATCAGGCGGAAATCGGCTTTTTGCAAACCGTCAACTCCATCGCGTCCATCGCCATGAAAAATGCGGCGCTGTACGAAAAAATCTTCCGGGAGGCCCGGATTGACCCCCTGACGGATTTGTACAACTACCGCTACTTTGTGGAGCAGTTGGAAAAGCAATTCTCCCTGTGCAAGCAGGACTGCCTGACACTGCTGTATATCGACGCGGACGATTTTAAGCTCTACAACCAGCTCTACGGCGTGGGCGAGGGCGATCAGGCCCTCTGCCGGATCGGCGAGGCCATCAGCCGCTGCGTGGGCCAGAGCGGCACCGCGTTCCGCACCAGCGGCAAGGTGTTTGCGGTGCTTCTGCCCCGGCAGGATACCCGCCAGGCCCAAATCATGGCCCGCGAGATCGAGGACCGGGTGACGGACATCAATCTCGCGCCGGAACGGCGGCAGTTTAAGCCCCTCACCGTCAGCATCGGCATCTGCTCCGCCCCCCTGGCCGCCTCCACCGCCAAGGAATTGATGGACAACGCGGATTTGGCGGTTTATAACGCCAAGCAGGGCGGCAAGGCCCAGGTGGTGGTGTTCCGGGGCGCGTCCGGCGCAGGCTCTCAACAGCTGGCGGAGCGCACAGATGCCATTGTGGACCGCATTGAGCGGGGCGACGGCGAGTATCGCAACGCCCTCTCCCTCATTTCCGCCCTGACGGCGGCCATCGACGCCAAGGACCATTACACCTACGCCCACAGCAAAAATGTGGCCCGGTACGCCGCCTCCCTGGCGGTGGCCGCCGGACTGAACGACGACCAGGTCCGCACCATCTACGCCGCCGGATTGCTCCACGACATCGGAAAAATCAGCGTCCCGGAGAGTATTCTCAACAAGAGCGGCCGCTTGGACGAAGCGGAATACCACGTCATACAGGACCATGTGAACAACTCCGTGGAGATGATTCGCCATCTGCCGGAGGTGGATTACCTCATTCCGGCGGCGCTGGGCCACCATGAGCGCTGGGACGGCAAGGGCTATCCCCGGGGCATCAGCGGGGAGGAAATTCCCGTTTCCGCCCGCTGTCTCGCCATTGCCGACGTGTTTGACGCCATGACCACCGACCGCCCCTACCGCCAGGGCCTGTCGTTAGACTACGCCCTGAGCGAGCTGGAAAAGGGCGAGGGCACGCAGTTTGACCCCCGCTTGTCGGCACTGTTTGTGACCTTGGTGCGGGAGCGGAGCATTCCCCTCTCCACCCAAGCCGCCAGCCACCTGATGTGACGCAAAAAAGCGGAGGGACTATGTCCCTCTCAGCTTGTCGAAAAACCCTGCGGGGGTTTTTCGACAAGATGAGGCGCAGGGTCAAAATGCGTGATATTTGACCCTGCGT
>JAVVPH010000123.1:0-5730 GCA_036655835.1 Oscillibacter sp. | reverse complement strand
ACCAGTTTCTGCCGCAGCACTTGCCGCAGCGACAACTTGATTAGGATACCAAAGCCAGGTGCTTTTGTCAACACCTTCCACTATGGTTTGGCGGTTTTTTTCTGACAGTCCCAGTATTCTCCTAATTGTTGGAATTTATGCAGTCACTTCTCTAATACCGCTTATTGCTTTCATAAGCGGTACTACTGAACAGCATGAATAAAGCAGGGGCTTTTCGTCATTTTGCCTTTTGCCGTCTGAAAAGCGGCAGTATCCGCCCCCGTATACTGCCGCAAAACCGCTGTTCAGCGATGGCTTGCCAAGAAAAACAGGGAGATCATGCCGGGGCCGGTGTGTGCGCCGATGATTGGTCCCACGTCGGTAATGAAAATCTCCCGGGGCTGAAATCTATTCTGAACGGCCTCCCGCAGAGCCTCCGCCGTTTCCAGACAGCAGGCGTGACTAATCAAAATCGTCTGGTCCCGGGGCTGCACCGCCGTCTCCTCCATATGCCTCAGCAGTGCGGCCACCGCCGCCTTGCGCCCCCGCACCTTCTCCACCGGAATCAACTGGCCCGCGTTGTCCACGCAGAGCACCGGTTTGATGTGCAGCATGGTGCCCACTATCGCCGCTGCCGGCGACACCCGCCCGCCGCGTTTTAAGTAAATGAGATCGTCCACTGTAAACCAATGGGCCAGATGCAGCTTCGTTTCCTCCGCAAAATCCCGCACCTCTTCAATGGAAGCACCCTGTAAGCGTTTTTGGGCCGCCAGATACGTCAGCAGGCCCTGTCCGCCGGAGGCGGCAAGGGTGTCCACGGTAAAAATCTTGCGGTCAGGATATTTCTCCCGCAGCTCCTCCGCGGCGATGGCGCAGGAATTGCGTGTGCTGGACAAGCCGGAGGAGAAGCAGAGGAACAGCACGTCCCTCCCCTCCTTTAAATGTATCTCCATTCCATCGGACAGCTCCGTCACATTGGCGGCCGCCGTCACGGCGGTGTCGCCGCCCCGCATCCGCGCATAGAAGCGGTCAATGGGAAAATCCCGTCCATCGAGATGGTGGGGGTAATTTTTCTCCCCCATCGTAAAGGATAGCGGCAGAACGTCCACCTCTACTTGCTCCGCCAACGCGGGAGACAGGTCGCAGGAGGATTCCGTCAGAATCGTGTAATTTGGATTCATGCACCAAATTCCCTTCTATTGTATTGTCTTTTTTTAAACTGTTTTCGGTATCATATCACAGATGTTTCATTCTTCCTACATCTAATTTCCTGAACTGCTTTTTTGCAAGTCTCCCCTCTGGACGGACAATTGCTTTTCTCTCGGGAGTGTGATAACTTATATTTACGATATACTATATAATGTAGAAGAGGGCTGTCCATGAAGTATCCATACCTGCTTTTCGACGCGGACGACACGCTGTTCGACTTTCCCCAGGCCGCCGCCCGGGCCTTTTCCGCCCTGTGCCGGGAAAATGACATCCCCAATACGGCGGATACGCGAAGTCTCTATCACCAGATCAACCAAGTGCTGTGGGACGGCTTTGACCACGGCGCGTACAGCAAGGACTTTGTGGTGTTGGAGCGTTTTGTCCGCTTTTTGGGCAATCTGAAACTCTCTCGCGACCCAGTCAAATGCAACCGGGACTATCTGGCGGCACTGGGTGCCGGAGTGTTTCCCCTGCCCCACGCGGAGGCGGTCTGCCAGACGCTGGCAAAGACCCATCGGCTGTATATTCTCACCAACGCGGTGGCCTCTGTACAGCGCAGTCGCTTGGCGGGCAGCGTGTTCGCTCCGCTCATCACCGAGGCGTTCATTTCCGAGGACGCAGGCGCCTCCAAGCCCGCACGGGCATATTTTGACTTTGTCCGCAGCCGTATTCCGGGAATCACAGCGGAAAACTGTCTGGTCATCGGTGATTCTCTGGCCACGGACATTCAGGGTGCCAACAACGCGGGACTGCCCTGTTGCTGGTTCAACCCCAGGCATCAGCCCCGCCGGGCGGATTTGCGGGTGGACTACGAAATTTCCGATTTGCGGGAGCTGCTGGCCATTGTATGAAAAATCGCTTCGACCACTGTGGGCCGAAGCGATTTCATTTTGAAAGGACTTCCCTTTGGGCATACTCCAACAGAGCCGTCCGCTCATTGGGCAGCTCCCCGTCCACCACTTGGCGCAGCAGCCGCTCCAGCGTCTGTCCCACCGCCCGGCCCGTCAGGCCCAATTGGGTCAAATCGTCGCCGCGGACCGCCAATTGCTTGAGAGAAAAACAAGCCGCCTCCGCCAACAGGCGATTTAAAATATCCTCTGCCTTGTCAATCTCCTTCTGGGTGGCCCAGAAAAAGCGGGCCTGTCCCTTGTTATCCGCCCGCTTCACCGCCAGCAGCCGGCGCAAATCTTCCTCCCCCAGTGCCAGCAACGCCCGGCGCAGGCCCCGGTCCGTCCGGGGAATGTCCCGGTCGTGCCACTCCACCAGCCGCACCACCGTTTTCCGGGTGGTGTTGTCCAGCTTCAAGCGGCGGAGCATTTCCTCCGCCAAGCGGCCGCTCTCCTTGGGATGGTGATAAAAATGGCCACAGCCCCGGCTGTCCATGGTGAAGGAATTGGGCTTGCCCACGTCGTGAAGCAGCACGGCGTAGCGCAATACCAAATCGGCGGGCGTTGCCGCCAAGGCGTGGAGGGTGTGCTCCCACACATCAAAGCAGTGATGATGATTTTTCTGGTCAAAGCCCACCATAGGCAGAATTTCCGGCCAAAATACGCCGATGACATCGGGATACTCCCGCAAAACGGCGACGGCATCAGCCCCCATCAACAGCTTGCTCCATTCCGCCTGTATCCGCTCCGGGGCAATGGCCGTCAGTGCCCGGCAGTTGCGGTGGATGCTCTCCGCCGTGGCAGAATCAATGGCAAAGCCCAGCACGGCGGCAAAGCGGAGACAGCGGAGCATCCGCAGGGCGTCCTCGCCAAAGCGTTGGTCCGGCTCCCCCACACAGCGCAAAATCCCCGCCGCCAAATCCTCCCGCCCGCCGAACAGGTCCACCAGCTCGCCCTTTAAATTGCAGGCCATGGCGTTGACGGTGAAGTCCCGGCGCTGCAAATCCTCGGCAAGAGAGGCGGTAAAGGTGACGGTGTCAGGCCGACGATGGTCCAAATACGCGCCATCCACCCGATAGGTGGTGACCTCCACCCTGTGCCGGTCCGCCCGGACGGTGACGGTGCCGTGCTGTAAGCCGGTGGGAATGGCAGAAAACAGGGCCAGTGTCTCCCCTGGCAGGGCATCGGTGGTCACGTCCCAGTCCGGGGGCGTGCGTCCCAGCAGGCGGTCCCGCACACAGCCGCCCACGCACCACGCCTGATGGCCCGCCGCTTCCAAGGTTTCCAATACCGTTTTCACGTAGCTTGGAATTTCCGTCATTCCCTTCACCGCCTTTCGTTTGCATTTTTTCTTCTTCTATATTATAATAAGATACTTAATTTCTGTTTGATTATACAATGCGATTTCTGTTTGATTATACAACGCGGCGGGGCAGTTTGCAACGCGCGTAAAAAAGGAGCCTTTTTATGATGAATAATCCTCTTCCCATCCGTGATTTCCTTCTCCCCGGAAAGCGAGTTCACTTGGTGGGTATCGGCGGCGTTTCCATGTGTCCCCTGGCGGAGGTTTTGCGGGGAATGGGCCTGCGCGTCCAAGGCTCAGACTCCAGCGAGGGCGTGGCGGTGAAGCACCTGGAAGCTCTGGGAATGCAGATTTCCATCGGCCACAGCGCGGAAAATTTAGGCGATTGCGACTTTGTGGTGCGCACCGCCGCCGTCCACGACGACAACCCGGAAATTTCCGGTGCAGTGACCCGGGGCATCCCCGTGTATGAGCGGGCCCAGGCCTGGGGCGCGATTATGCAGCGCTACCCCAACGCCCTGTGCGTCTCCGGCACCCACGGAAAAACCACCACCACCTCCATGTGTACCCATATTTTCCTCGCCGCCCAAAAGGACCCCACCGTGATGATTGGCGGCACACTGCCGCTGCTCCACGCCGGGTATCGGGTGGGGCAGGGCGACACCATTATTTTGGAGTCCTGCGAATATTGCAACAGCTTTCTCAGCTTCTACCCCACCGTGGCGGTGGTGCTGAATGTGGAGGCCGACCATCTGGACTTTTTCAAGGATTTGGCGGATGTGGAGCACTCCTTCCGCAAATTTGCGGAGCTGGTCCCCCCCACCGGATATGTGATTGCCAACGCCGACGATGCCGGTGCCAGAGAGGCTCTCCACGAATTGGGCCGCCCGGTGTTCACCTTTGGCTTGGAGCATCAGGCCGACTGCACCGCCGCCAATCTGGTGGAGACAGACGGCGCGCCCGCCTTTGATGTGATGATAAAAGGCGAGCTGTACGCCCACATCGACCTCGGTGTGTATGGCCGCCACAATATTCTCAACGCCTTGGCTGCTGCCGCCGCCGCCTATGTGCTGGACCTGCCCGGCGAGGCCGTGACGGAGGGGCTTGCCTCCTTCACCGGGGCCGGACGGCGCTTTGAGCACAAGGGCGCGTTCCACGGCGCGGAGGTTTACGACGACTATGCCCATCATCCCGGTGAGCTGCACGCCCTTCTGACCACGGCAAAAACCCTGGGCTATCAGCGGCTCATCGTGGCCTTTCAGCCCCATACCTACACCCGAACCCAAACCCTGTTTCAGGATTTTGTCCGAGAGCTGCAGCTTCCCGACGTGACCATTTTGGCGGAGATTTTTGCCGCCCGGGAGCAAAACACCCTGGGCATTTCCTCCGCCGATTTGTGCCGCAACATCCCCGGGTCCGTCTATTGCTCCACGCTGGAAAAGGTGACGGAGCAACTGCGCCAAATCGCCCGGCCCGGTGATTTGATTCTCACCGTCGGGGCCGGGGACATCTACCGCGCCGGCGAAAAGCTGTTGGAGGGGGAATGAGCGCCATGGAAATTTCCAAATGCTATACCACCGCCCCCCTGGCGGCGGACTGCGCCGTGGAGACAGCGGCCTTTTCCCTGCTGGACGCGCTGCACATCCCCTATACCCGGGTGGAACACGAACCCGCCGACACCATGGAGGCCTGCGCCGCCATCAGTGACGCGCTGGGCATCCGCATCTGCAAAAATCTGTTCCTCTGCAACCGCCAGAAAACAGATTTTTACCTGCTGACCATGCCCGAGGACAAGCCCTTCCACACCAAGGATTTGTCCCAGCAAATCGGGTCCTCCCGCCTGTCCTTCGCCCCGCCGGAGGAGATGGAAGCCCTCCTGGGCTGCACCCCCGGCTCCGCCAGTGTGCTGGGCCTGATGCACGACCGGGACCACCGTGTCCGCTTGGTGATGGACCGGGAGGTGGCGAACGCGGAGTGGTTTGGCTGTCATCCCTGCAAAAACCACGGCAGCCTGCGCATCAAAACCCAGGATTTGCTCCATGTCTTTCTGCCCCACACCGGCCACGAACCCACCTTGGTGGACCTATAAAACAACCAAAGCGCCGCTATCCCGGAGGATAGCGGCGCTTTGATTTCATTTGGTTTTTACTTGTTCAGTTGCTCGTCAATGGCCTTGGCGGCAGTTTTGCCTGCGCCCATGGCCAAAATGACAGTGGCGGCGCCGGTGACGGCGTCTCCGCCGGCATAGACGCTCTCCCGCGAGGTCAGGCCGTCCTCATTGACCACAATACCGCCCTTGCGGTTGATTTCCAGACCCTTGGTGGTGGATTTCAGCAGGGGATTGGGGCTGGT
>JAVVPH010000122.1:0-5744 GCA_036655835.1 Oscillibacter sp. | reverse complement strand
CAGCGGCCTTTAGAGTCGGAGTCTAACGCTCTATCCAACTGAGCTACAGGCGCGTATCCGTGGATGCGGAGGGAAAAGCTTCTCGAAAAAAGCAACGCCCACACACGTCCTCGGATAGTATAGCAAAAAATTTGCTCTATGTAAAGCATTCCCGCTGAAAAAAATATTTTTTTGAAAAATGATTGTTAAAAAAATTGACAAGTTCCACATTTTGAGCTAAACTATATTTTGAGAATAATTTAACGAAATTCACACACAACAGGAGTGAGCACTTTGAAAAAAGAGAATATTTCCGATGCTGTCATCCGGCGTCTCCCCCGCTATTATCGCCAACTGACCGAGCTGTGTTCCCGGGGGATTGTGCGCATTTCCTCCCACTCTCTGGGGCAGGAGATGGGCATCACCGCCTCCCAGATTCGTCAGGATTTCAGTTGCTTTGGCGAATTTGGCCAGCAGGGCTACGGCTATAATGTGGAGGAACTGCGCACCGAAATTGCCCACATTTTAGGCGTGGACAACAACCACCATCTGGTGATGATCGGCGTGGGCAATCTGGGCCACGCACTGCTGCAAAACTTCCCCTTCTCCCAGACCGGCTTCTCTGTGGACGCGGCCTTTGATGTGTCCCCGGCTGTCATCAACACCGACATCAACGGCGTGCCCGTTTACGCCATGTCGGATTTAGACGGCTTCATCAAAAAGCACACCGTGGACGTGGTGGTGCTGACCATCCCCCAGTCTGTGGCTCAGGACACCGCCAATCGCCTGGTGGAGCTTGGCATCAAGGGATTTTGGAACTTCACCAATATGGAGCTGTCCTGCGCCAATCCCGCCGTCAAATTTGAAAATATTCACTTTGCGGACAGTCTGCTGACTTTGAGCTACCGCATCGCCAATCGCTGACTTTCACCCCTGCGGACGAAAGGATTGCATCTATGAAAAAATGGTCCCTGGTCCTGACCACCTGCCTGTTGGCCTCCGCCGCGGTGGTTTTTGCCTTTGCCGCCGGGGGAGACAGCGGGGACCCTCTGGCCTCTCTCTCCTATTTAAACGGTGCTTACACCGGCGTGGTAGAGAGCAAACTTGAGGAAAAGCTGAACGCCTCTGATGCCGCCTTGCTCAAAAACGCGGAGGGCGGCGTGCTTCCCGCCGGTTCCAATGCCGCCACCTGGACGGAAACCCGCTTGAAGGCGGGGGACCAACTGCTTGGCTCCACCGGCACCAACGTCATGGTGTTGGCGGGCGGCGTGGAAGTCAATTTTCCCGCCGGCGCAGTGATTGACGTCTCCGCCGGCGCGGCCATTGCCAGCGGCACCGCGCTGGTGAGCAATCACCGTTATCTGGTGGCAGAGGATACCTCCGCCGCGTTTTCCGTGACCTCTAAAACCGCCGTGGTGGACTATCAGGGCGGCTATCAGTTTGCCCTGTCGTCCGAAACCGATTACAACGCCATCGCCGCCGCGCTGAAGCAGCTTCGCCTGTTCAAGGGCAGCACCACCGGCTACGGTCAGAGTTTTGATTTGGAGCTGGCCCCCACCCGGGTGCAGGCCCTCATCATGTTCATCCGGGTATTGGGAGAAGAGGAAGCCGCCTTGGCCCACACCGGCGGCACGCATTTTACGGATATTGCCAAGGGCAGTCAGTCTGAAAAATACGTGGGCTATGCCGTCAGCCGGGGCTACACCAACGGCTGCAGCCCCACGCAGTTCAAGCCCAACGTCGCCGTCACCGTCAACCAGTACATGGAATTTATGCTCCGCGCCCTGGGATACAGCTCCACCGCCAACACCAACCTCTCCGGCAGCCTGACCACCGCACTGACCAACGGCATCATCACCTCCGGTGAGCAGGCCATGCTGCAAGCCGACCCGTTTTTGCGGGCGGACTTGGCGTATATTTCCTATTACGGGCTGGATGCCTCCTTGGCCGGCAGCAGCAAAACCCTGCGGGACACACTGATTGAAAAAAATATGTTTACCCCGGAGGAATCCGCCGCCGCCGCGGCTTTGATTACCGGTCCCAGAAAATAGCCCGCACCTCTTCCCCGGATTTGCATACTATGGAGTGAGACCGAACATAGTCGGTTATCCTTTCATAGGAGGTTCCGGTATGTGCTGCAATAACAATGGCGGCTTCTTTGGTGGAAACTGCTGCTGGATCATCATCGTGTTGGTCATCGTCTTCTGCTGCTGCGGCGGTCATGAAGGCCTGGGCTGTGGCAATAGCTGCGGCAACAACTGCGGTTGCGGCAACAATGGCTGCGGCTGTGGCAACAACTGCGGCTGCGGCAACAATGGCTGCGGCAGCAACTGCGGATGCGGCTGTGGCAATAACACGCCCGCTCCCTGCTGCTAATCATCCGTTCATAAGCAAAATTCGCCCCGTATCCTCTGTGGATGCGGGGCGAATTTCATTCTTCGCCGCCGGTGGGCATCTTGACAGTTCCCCCCTCTGCGTGGTAGGATATTACCATAGCAATTGTAGTTTTACAAGACTCTATCCACAACATCTTGTGTTTTGAAAGAATAAGGAGCGTATATGGCACTGGAACGCATACAGAAACGGGACGGGCGCGTCACGGACTACGACGAGAGCAAAATCGCCATCGCCATCACCAAGGCCTTTGACGCCGCCTTTCAGCCCGGGCAGAGCGAAACCGCCCACGCTTTGGCGGCGGAGCTGTCCTCCATTTTAGAGGTGGAGGGCGTGGAGCTGCCGGAGGTGGAGCACGTACAGGACCTGGTGGAGCGGACGCTGATGGACCACGGCCACATCCAAACCGCCAAGGCCTATATTCTCTACCGCAATGAGCGGGCCAGAGCCCGGGATTTCGGCGGGCGGCTGACCAAAATTTACGATGACCTCACCTATACCCCCGCCCGGGGCAGCGATGTGAAGCGGGAAAACGCCAACATCGACGGCGACACCGCCATGGGCAGTATGCTGAAATACGGCAGTGAGGGGGCCAAGGCCTATTACGAGGCCTATGTGCTCAAGCCGGAGTTTGCCAAGGCCCACAGCGAGGGCGATATTCACATCCACGACCTGGATTTTTATACCTTCACCACCACCTGCACCCAAATCGACCTGCTGAAGCTCTTCCACGGCGGCTTCTCCACCAGTCTGGGCCACCTGCGGGAGCCGGGGGACATCTCCGTCTACTCCGCCCTGGCCTGCATTGCCATTCAATCCAACCAAAACGACCAGCACGGCGGGCAGTCCGTGGTGAATTTTGACTACACCATGGGCGAGGGCGTGGGCAAAACCTTTGTGAAGCTGTACCGCCAAAATTTGGCCCGGGCCATCGCGCTGGAGGCGAATTTGGGCGATGTGGACGACGAGGTGAAGGTCCTGGTCACAGAGGCCATCAGGGATGTTGGCCGGGGGCCGTCCCTGGAGGGGGACGCCGGGTATCTTCTATCGGAGCGCGGCAGACTGATGAAGGCCTACGGCCTGACGGAGGAGGCGGCAGTGCGCTACCAGTCCTTCGCCCATCTCCGGGCGGAAAAGGAGACGGACCGGGCCACCTATCAGGCCATGGAGGCCCTGCTCCACAACCTGAACACCATGCAGTCCCGGGCCGGCGCCCAGGTGCCGTTTTCCTCCATCAACTACGGCATGGACACCTCGCCGGAGGGGCGCATGGCCGTCCGCAATCTCCTGCTGGCCACGGAGGCAGGCCTGGGCGGCGGCGAAACCGCCATCTTCCCCATCCAGATTTTCCGGGTGAAGGACGGCGTGAGCTACGCCCCCGGCGACCCCAACTACGATTTGTTCCGCCTGGCGATGCGCTGTTCCGCCAAGCGGCTGTTCCCCAATTTCAGCTTCTTGGACGCGCCCTTTAACGCCCAGTATTATCGCCCCGGCCACCCGGAGACGGAGGTTGCCTACATGGGCTGCCGCACCCGGGTGATGGCGAACGTGGCCGACCCCCGCCGGGAAATCTGCAACCAGCGGGGCAACCTCAGCTTCACCACCATCAACCTGCCCCGGCTGGCCATTTTGGCAAAGCGGGACCTGGACGCGTTTTACCAGTCTCTGGACCGGATGCTGGACCTCTGCGTGGAGCAGCTCTTGGAGCGCTTTGAAATTCAGTGCCGCCGCAAGGCCCGGAATTTCCCCTTCCTCATGGGCCAGGGCGTTTGGCTGGACAGTGAGACCCTGGGACCGGACGACGAGGTCCGGGCCGTTTTGAAGCACGGCACGCTCTCCGTGGGCTTCATCGGCCTGGCGGAGACGCTGACCGCCCTGACGGGCCAGCACCACGGCCAAAGCGCCGAAAGCCAGCAGTTGGGCCTTGCCATCATCGGGCATATGCGTGCCCGGATGGACGCGGAATGTCAGCGGCGCAAGCTGAATTTCTCCCTGCTGGCCACCCCGGCAGAGGGGCTGTCCGGCCGATTTTTGAAGCTGGACCAGGAGCGCTTCGGCATTCTCCCCGGCATCACCGACCGGGAGTATTACACCAACAGCTTCCACATTCCCGTCTGGTTTCCCATCACCGCCTTTGGCAAAATCGAGTTGGAGGCCCCCTACCACGCCCTGACCAACGCGGGCCACATCAGCTATGTGGAGCTGGACGGCGACCCCTCCCGCAATTTGGAGGCCTTTGAAAAAATCATTCGCTGCATGAAGGACCACGGCATGGGCTACGGCTCCGTCAACCACGCAGTGGACCGGGACCCCCTCTGCGGCTACACCGGCATCATCAACGATGAATGTCCCGGCTGCGGACGGACGGAGGAGAGCGGCGCGTTTGACCGCATTCGCCGCATCACCGGCTATCTGGTGGGGACCTTGGACCGCTTCAACGACGCCAAGCGCGCCGAGGTCCGGGACCGGGTGAAGCACAGTCTCAGCGAATAATGCGCCCAACCGCCGGGCTGTCCGGCGGTTTGATACGCGGCTCCCGGCTGGAACGGGCGCTGACAGGCGGCAAACCGGTTCGTGTCATTTCCTAAAAACAGAGCGAGGAGTGGGTATTCATGCGGATTGCGGGAACGGTGCAGGACTCCATTGTGGACGGGCCGGGGTTTCGCTTCACGGTCTTTGCCCAGGGCTGCCGCCACGGCTGTCCCGGCTGCCACAATCCCCAGACCCATGATCCCCTGGGCGGCAGGGAACTGCCCGTGGCGGAGCTGCTGGACCGCTTGCAGTCCAATCCCCTGACCGACGGGCTGACCCTCTCCGGCGGGGAACCCTTTGACCAGGCGGCAGACTGTCTCGCCCTGGCCCAGGCGGCCCACGCCATGGGGCTAAATGTCTGGTGCTGGACCGGGGAGCTGTTTGAAGCCCTCCGGGACCAGGGCACAGCCAGTCAACAGGCGTTGCTTCGGGAAGTGGATGTGCTGGTGGACGGCCCGTTTCTCCTAAGCCTGCGAAGCCTCAGCCTCCCCTGGCGGGGCAGCCGCAACCAGCGGGTGATTCTGGTGGGGGAGAGTCTCCGTCAGGGAACCGTTGTCCTCCGAGAGGACTGAAAATTGGGCAGTAAAAAGCTCCATCGCTTTTAGCGATGGAGCTTTTGTGCCATTTTTATCCAATATCGCAGCGGCAGGCCCGCTATCTCTCAAAACAGCCCCAAATGCCCCAATAAAATTTTTGCGCCCAACAATATCAAGAGGATGCCGCCGGTGAGCTCCGCCCGCTTTTTGTACCGCGCGCCAAAGCAGTTCCCCACCGCCACTCCCGCCAGCGACAGGAAAAAGGTGATGACGCCGATGACGGTCACGGCGGGAAGGATGGAG
>JAVVPH010000121.1:0-5793 GCA_036655835.1 Oscillibacter sp. | reverse complement strand
CGGTTTTCAATTGTGCAGCCCGTGCTTTCCAGTCCATACGCCACCTCTTTTTTGCCAGTTTACCACGCTGCCGGGCAAATCGCAAGCCGTGGAGCACCCTTCGGTGCTCCACGGCTTTGTGTTTGTCCAGGGAACGCCGCCGCCCAAAACGCGGCTGCGATTTTTTTAGAACGCAGGTACCACCGCGCCCTTGTACGTCTCCTCAATGAACGTCCGCACCGCGTCGGAGTGCAGTGCCTCCACCAGGGCCACCACGGCGGGGTCCTTCTCGTGGCCCTCCTTCACGGAGATGATGTTCACATAGGGGGAGTCGGCGGCCTCGATGGCCAGGGCGTCCTTCACGGGGTTAAATCCGGCCTCCAGGGCATAGTTGCAGTTGATGACGGACAAATCCACCTCGTCCACGCCGTTGGGGAGCATGGCGGCTTCCAACTCCAAAAATTCCAAATTCTTGGGATTTTCAGCGATGTCCTTAGGCATGGCGACCAAACCCGCGTCCGCCTTCAATTTGATCAGCCCCTGGGCCTCCAACAGCAGCAGGGCACGGCCCTCGTTGGTGGCATCGTTGGGGATGGCGATGGTTGCGCCGTCGGGCAAGGCGTCCAGAGAGGCGCACTTACCGGCGTAAATGCCCATGGGCTCCACGTGTACGCCGCCGGCATTGACCAGATGGGTGCCGTTTTTCGCGTTAAAATCCTCCATGTAGGGCGTGTGCTGGAAGTAGTTGGCATCCTCGGCCCCCTCCTCCACGGCGGTGTTGGGAATTACGTAATCGGTGTACGCGGTGACCTGTAAGTCAATGCCCTGCTCCGCCAGCGTGTCCTTCACCACCGCCAAAATTTCGGCGTGGGGCGTAGAGGACGCGGCGACCTTCAGCGTGACAGCCTCGGCGGGTTTTTCCCCGCAGGCGGCGAGAGAGAGGGTCAGACTCAACCCCAGTGCCAGGGACAGCAGTTTTTTCTTGTTCATAATTGTTTCCTCCTATTCAAATTTAAAAGGTTGATTTATTTCAAACGCTTGTCAATTTTACTTGACAGCCGACTGAAAACGGATTGAATGACCTGGACCAACGCGATGATTAAAATGACGGAAATCCAGAGCACAGACGGCGTTCTGTTGATGTAGCCGTAGCGGATGGCCAAATCGCCCAGTCCCCCGGCGCCCACGGCCCCGGCGATGGCGGTGTAGCCCAAAATGGTGATGATGGAGATGGAGGCCCCCAGAATCAGGGAGGGCTTCGCCTCCGGCAGGTAGACCTTCCACACAATCTGGAAGGGGGACGCGCCCATGGACTGGGCGGCCTCTACCACCCCCGCGTCCACCTCGGAAAGAGAGCTTTCCACCATCCGGGCAATAAACGGCGCGGCGGATACCACCAGCGGCACAATCGCGCCCCGCACGCCAAATTTGGTGCCCACGATCAGCTTGGTAAAGTCCATGATGCAAACCATTAAAATCATAAAGGGCAGGCTCCGTCCCACATTGATTATCCAGCCCAGGCAGCGGTTCAGGGGCTTGCAGGGGCGAATGCCGCCGGGCTGACTGATGGACAGCAGCACCCCCATGGGCAGCCCCAGGAGATAGGCGAACAGGGCGGATACCGCCGTCATAACCAGGGTGTCCCAGGTTGCCTCCGCTAAAAGTGTGCCGTATTCGCTCCAAAACGCGGAAATTGCCTCAATCATGGTGCGCCACCTCCTCGCAAGTGATGTCCGGCTGTGCCCGGATATAGGCCAGGGCCCTGGCCGCCTCGTCCGCATCCTCCGGCAGGCCCAATAGCATGGTGCCAAAGGCCTTTCCCTCGATACTGCGGGTGTCCGCCCCCAAAATATTCACCTTCACGCCGATGTCAATGGCCAGTGACGCAATCAGCGGCTGATAGGCCGTCCCGCCGTTAAAAGCCACCCGCACCCGCCGACTGGCAGGGGGATATTGCCGCACGCCGCCGGGATACACCAGCCGCCGGGCCGCGTCGGTGGTGGGATGGGAAAAAATATCCTCCACCAAGCCCTGCTCCGCCACCACGCCGTCGTCCAAAATGGCCACCCGCCCGCAAATTTCCTCAATGACGCTCATCTGGTGGGTGATGACCACCACCGTCACCCCCAGTGTCTCGTTGAGCTGTTTTAAAAGCTCCAAAATCGACGCGGTGGTGGTGGGGTCCAGGGCGGAGGTGGCCTCGTCGCACAGCAGCACCTTGGGGTTGGTGGCCAGCGCCCGGGCGATGGCCACCCGCTGTTTTTGTCCGCCGGAGAGCTGTGCGGGATAGGCGTCGGCCTTGTCGGAAAGCCCCACCAGCTCCAAAAGCTCCACCGCCCGCTCCTTTGCCTGCTCCGCCGGAATGCCGCAAAGCTCCATGGGAAAGCACACGTTTTTCAGGCAGGTCCGCTGCATCAAGAGGTTGAAGCTCTGAAAAATCATGGTGATGTCCCGCCGGGCCCGGCGCAAAGCCTGGGGGGAGAGGGCCGTGATGTCCTCACCCGCCACCGTCACCCGGCCGGAGGTGGGCCGCTCCAGCAGATTCATGCACCGTACCAGCGTGGATTTTCCCGCGCCGGACAGCCCGATGATGCCGAAAATCTCCCCCTGCAAAATGGTTAAATTGATGTCCTCCAGCGCCGTGACGTCTCCGTCCCCGAAGCGCTTGGTCAAATGTTCCACTTGAATCATGGTATCCGCCATTGTCTGTCGCTCCTTTATGGATAGTTTGCAATAAAAAAAGTCCCTGAAGCAAAAGCTTCAAGGACGAACGTATTTCCATACGCCGTGGTACCACCTTGGTTCGCGCGCTCCCTCACGGAAGCGGCCTTATGAGTGCAAACACACCCCTGCGCTGTGACGGGCGCATTCCCGGCGTAAGCTATGCCCAAGGGCAGTCGCTCCCGCAACTCCAAGACCATGTTCCCCCAGCCCTTCCGTGCCTCGTTCCACCAAATCGAGGCTCTCTGTGCCGTATCTGCCGGGGTACTCTTCTCTTCATCGTTTTTGCAAATTCAATTGTTTTGTTATCTGTTTTATAGATTACCAGTTACCGCATAAACTGTCAACCATAGTTTTTGCCGGAAACTTTGGAAAATGCAGGGAAGTCCTTGTGCACTTTAGACAAAAATGGGCGGCGCCCCAGAAAAAAAGACATTTTTCCCGGGAATTATCCGTATCGGATTGAAACCCGGCGGCAAAACTGCTATTATCATCATAAAATAAAAGTCGCAAAATGGAAAAGGGGAGGGACTGCCCTTGGGCCAACCGCTTGACAAACAATTCATCACCCGCTGGCTGCGGGATTTTCTCTGCGGCCTGCTCATCGGCGCGGGGGCCATTCTGCCCGGCGTGTCCGGCGGGGTGCTGGCGGTGGTGTTCGACATTTACCGCCCCTTTATGGAGCTGCTCACCGCCCCCCGCACGGCCCTGCCCAAGTATTGGCGGTGGCTGCCCGCCATTATCCTGGGTTGGTGTGTGGGCTTTTTGGGCTTTGCCAAGGGCATCGCCGTGGCCATGGATTTGTCCCCCTCGGTGACCACCTGGCTGTTCATCGGCCTGATTGTGGGCACCGGCCCGTCGCTTTTCCGCCAGTCGGGGAAGGAGGGCCGTGGAAAATCCGCATGGCTGAGCTTTTTTCTCTGTGCGGGCACGGTGTTTACCGGCCTTTTTTACGTCAGTCGGATCGCCGCCGTCCATGTGGAGCCGAATTTCTGGTGGTATAATTTCTGCGGCGCGCTGTGGGGGATGAGCGTGGTCATCCCCGGCATGACCTCCTCCTCGGTGATGATGGCGCTGGACCTGTACCAGCCCATGCTGCAAGGCTTGGCCAATCTGGATTTGCTGGTTCTCTCCGCCTGTCTCCCGGGGATGCTGCTCACCATCATTTTGCTGGCCCGGCTGGTCACTTGGGTGTTCCGCCATCACTATTCCGTGGCCTTCCACGGCATTCTGGGCATCGTCCTGGCCTCCACCCTGGTCATCATCCCCACGGCCTATACCGGCCTGGGGGAGGTGCTGCTCTCCGCCGCGTGCTGTGGGGGCGGATTTCTCCTGGCCTTTGGTCTGGCGCGGCTGGACCGGGGCATTCAAAACGACAGTTGACATAACTTAAATGGCCCGCTGACTTCCAATCGAAAGCCGGCGGGCCGTTTTTAAAGGGGAAATTTGTCGAAAAACAGTGATTTTACTGGGCTTTTGGCGTTTTTATTCTTGCCATTTCCCATAAAGCATGGTAATATTATACAAACAATCGGACAACGTAAGCCCGTTCCTGTCACCGAAACCGGGTGTGGAAAAGCAAACGAAAACTTCAAATTCCCGGGGGTCAGCGATTGGTCATGGAAACTTGGTGGAAAATGCTGTTGCCTGGGATGAAAAGGCAGCGGCATTTTGATTTGGGAGGCTGAAGATGAAGCGAGCGAAGGGACAACGGAATAGACGCGGCTTCACCATGGCAGAGGTGTTGACGGTCATCGCCATTTTTGCGGTGCTGGCGGCGGTGGCCTTTCCGGCAGTGGCGCAAATCCAAAAGCGGCTGGATATGGCCCAACTGGACGAGTATGCCCGCCAGATTTTTTTAGCCGCCCAAAATGAAGTCACCGCCATGAAGGCCTCCGGTCGTCTGGAGGGCTTTGCTCAGGCGTTAAAAGAGAAAAAAGTGGATACAGAGCCCGCGGACTATCCTGAAAAGGCCGCCCCTTGGGAAAACCTGCGCATCGTCTCCGATGGGGACGCGGCGGCCACCAACTATCTCCTCCGCAGCGGCAGTGCCCTGACGGACGCAACCCAGGGCGGTCATTTCCTGTTGGAGCTGAACCCCGCCACCGGCGACGTGTATAGCGCGTTTTACGCGCAAAATCCCATTGACTACACATCCGTGCAGGCAACCTGCCTGAAAGACCGTAACCGGGATACCCGCCAGCCGTCCCAATTGGGATATTACGGCGGCAGCATCGGCACTTCCGGCTCGGTGGGCGTTCCCCAAACCTTCCGGCCCAAACTGAACATCGTCAACGGCGAGGAATTGTACCTCACCGTCACCTGTGACGGCCTAATCGACCTGCGCCCCACCCAGGAAAAGTTGTCCCTCACCGTCACCGTCACGGACGAGCACAAGAAAACCTGGTCGAAAACCTGGCAGGGCGGCGACCCGGGTATGTTCCTAAGTGACGGCAATCTCCGTGTTCAACTGGTGCTGGACAGCTTGGACAGCGAGCAAGCCTTTGCCGCAGTCACCGCGGGCAGCCTGACCCCCGGCGACAACCTGACCATCACCGCCGCCATGGCCTATGCCAATGCCGGTGTCAATATCACCGGTGCCGCCACCCCCGTCACGGTCAACAGCCTCTTTGGCGATGGGACAAGCGCCGACAAAATCAACGTCTCCCATCTGCGCCACCTGAACAATCTGCGTGACTCTATCTATTCGGCGCATCCCGGCAAAACAATTACCCAAACCGCGCCCATCGACTTTGATCTTTCCAAATGGGAAAAATGGGAAAAAGCGGACTACTGCTCCCCGTGGGAAAAAAATCCGCTGCCGGTCTTTGCCCCCATCGAAAACGAATCCCTTCTGACCGGCGTGACCTACGACGGCAAAAACAACCCCATCACCGGCCTCCCCATTGTGGGGACCTATTATGCGGGTCTGTTTGCCGAGGTAAACGGCAGGAGCACCCTAAAAAATATCCGTCTGGCGGACTGCTCCGTGAAAGCCATCCCCACGGATACCACCACTGCCAGCTGTGCCGGGGCGCTGGCGGGTATCGTCACCGATACCACCGTAGAAAATTGCGGTGTTTACCTCAATAC
>JAVVPH010000120.1:3445-5820 GCA_036655835.1 Oscillibacter sp. | reverse complement strand
AACCGCGCCACGTTGGCCGCCAAAACCTGCAAGGGAAATTATGTGGACTTTTACGCCTACTATAATGAGAGCATGAGCGCGGCATTGGCCGTTGAGCAGGACATCACCAACGACATGAACAGCGCGCTGAAAAGCGGTCAATTCCAAATCTACCTGCAGCCGAAATACAATCTCCACACCAGTCTGCCCTGCGGCGCGGAGGCTCTGGTGCGGTGGATTCACCCCACCAAGGGGCTCCTCTCCCCCGCCGAATTTATTCCGGTATTTGAGCGCAACGGCTTCATCACCAAGCTGGATTACTACGTGTGGGAGCAGGCCTGCAAGTGCCTCCACAAGTGGAAATCCAAGGGCGTGGTTCCCGCTCCCCTGTCTGTCAATATCTCCCGCGTCAACCTCTACAACCCCAATCTGGTGGAGACGCTGGTGGATTTGGTGGAGCGCTACGACATTGAGCCGGCGCTCCTCAATTTGGAGCTGACGGAAACCGCCTACACCGATAACCCCACCTCCATGAAAAAAACCATGGAGCAGTTCCACCGCCACGGCTTCACCCTGCTGATGGACGACTTTGGCAGCGGCTACTCCTCCCTGAGTTTGCTCAAGGACATCGCCATTGATATTTTGAAAATCGACATGGGCTTTCTCACCGAAACCGATATGCCGGGCCGCGGGGAAAATATCATCGCGTCGGTGATCCGCATGGCAAAATGGCTGAACATCCCCGTGATTGCGGAGGGCGCCGAGACTGCCGAGCAGGTGGAGTTTTTGCGGAGCGTGGGCTGCGACTTTGTGCAGGGGTACTATTTTGCCAAGCCCATGCCGGTGGAGGATTACGAGACGCTCTGCGCGAAGCTGGCCCGGGTCACCAAAACCATGCCCGGCTCCGCCACCGACAGTTACCGTTACGACGACTTGTTTACCTTTAACGAGGAGATGAAGCTCATCTTCGAGAATGCGCTCCAGCCTGCGGTGATTTATGAATTTGTAGACAATAAAATCGAGCTCATTCGCGTCAATGAGGCCTATTATGCCCTCTTGGGCCACGAGGAAATGGTGGGACAGACCTCCGACTTTTTCCAGTCGGTATCAGAGGAGTGCCGCACGACGCTCTTAAGCGCATTCCGCGCCTGCGTCGCCACGGAGAAACCTACCGAGTGTGAATATTTGCGGCGGCGGGCCAGCGGCGTCCCCGTGTGGCTCTACACCAAGCTGCGCTATGTGTCCACCGTGGGGGGCAAGCACATCATCATCGGCGAGCTGACAGACATCACCGTCCGCAAGGAGATTGACTCAGAGCTGCAAAAATACAGAGCCTCCCTCCTCTCCGGCGCCTCCGACTCCCACACGGTGCTCATCGTGGACGACGTTGCGCTCAACCGCACAATTCTGAAAAACATTCTGCAAGACCGATTCAACTTCATGGAGGCCGGCGATGGGGCCGAGGCCATTCAGGTTTTACGGAGCCATCCGGACGAGATTGACTTAATTCTGCTGGATATTGGGATGCCCGTCATGAATGGCCGTGAATTTTTGGCCTACAAGAAAAAATCCCCTGATTTGGACGGCATTCCGGTGATTATGATTACCGCCGACGACAGCCCCCAGCAGCAGGTGAGCACCTTCTCCCTAGGCGCCAGCGACTACATTGTAAAGCCCTTCATCCCAGAAGTGGTTGTCCGCCGGGTACAAAACGTGCTGGATTCCAACCACCGTTTCAAGGAGATGGTGCGGGAATATAACAATATGTCCGAGCAGGTGAAAACCGACCTGATGACCGGACTTATCAACCGCTTCAGCGCGGAGGAAATGATTGAAAAACGCCTGGAAGCTTCCGCGGGCCCCTGCATCATGGTCATGCTGGACATTGACCATTTCAAGGTGCTCAACGACACGATGGGCCACGCCTTCGGCGACAAGGCGGTGCGTCTGGTGGCGGAGACGCTGCGAAACTCCTTCCGGCAGGATGATATTGTTGCACGGATGGGTGGAGACGAATTTGCCATCTTTATGGAGGGTATTCCCGAGATAGACCGCGTGGTGAGCAAGCTGCGCAACCTCTGCGGGAACATCGAGGCGCTCCGAATCGAAGGGACGGATTGGACCATGAGCTGCTCCTTCGGCGTGGCCGTATCAGACGAGCAGACGCACACCTTCCAGACCCTTTACCAGCACGCCGACGAGGCGCTCTATCGCGCAAAATCCCACGGCAGAAATACGGTCCTGGTCTATGGACGGGAAGCAACTTTGGAAGGTAGCGATGGGCATGAAACCACATCCTTCAGCACCTCAAACGGCTCCTAACTCCGCGGCTGAGCCGGCGCTGCGCCGCCAAATTATCCGGCGCTTTCCGCCACAGGGAGATGTATTATGAAAAA
>JAVVPH010000120.1:0-3345 GCA_036655835.1 Oscillibacter sp. | reverse complement strand
TGGGACAGACCGAGGCCTACGAAATTGCCTATCGGGTCATCCGGAAGGACGGCAGCCTTATCTGGGTCAATCAAAGCTCACGCCACGCTCCCGATGAAAATGGCGATGAGATTATCTATGCCTACTACACCGACATCACTGCGCAAAAGCAGATGGAGGAGACCATTCGCGCCGGCGTGAAGCAGTATGAAACCCTCATCAATTCCATCCCGGGCGGCGTGGGGATGTACCAATTCAACGAAAGCTTCACCCCCATCTTTATCAGCGACGGCGTGTACAAGCTCTGCAATATGACCCGAGAGGAATACCGCGAGGCCACCCGCCGCTCTACGCTGGATATGTTCCATCCGGACGACAGAAAGGGCCTGATGGACGCTGTCAAAACCGCTCAGGAAAAAAAGCAAAAGTTTGAGTACACCCATCGGGTGTTACAGCACGACGGCAGCTATAAATGGATGCACGTCACCGGCCAGCTCATGTCCGCGCAGGACGGCTCGCCGGTGCTCTATACCGTCTTTACCGATGTGAACGAGCAAATTAAGGCGGAACAGGCCCTTCGGGAGAGCGAATTTCGCTACATGGCGGCCATTAAAGCCTCCAACATCAACATTTGGGAATACGATTACGCCTTGGACACAATGACTATTTTCTCAAAATCCCCCCGTGTGAACCCCCAGAGCAACGTTCTCCCCAATTACAGCAAGTCGGTGATGGAGGAGGGGCACATCCGAGAGGACAGCATCGGCGCCTTCTTTGACATGGTTGAAAAGCTCCACGACGGTGCCAAGGAGATTACCACCGATTTGTGGATTCGAGAGCGATGCAACACCGACTATTGGTGTGAGCGGGTCACCTACACCAACATTTTCGACGACAACGGCGTCCCCGTGAAGGCTTACTGCGTGGGCCACGATGTGACCCGTGAAAAAGAGGCGGAAAAGCGGTATCGGGACGAGCTCTCCTACCGTGAGGCCATGCAAAAGGCCACCATGGCCTCCATCAACGTCAACTTGACCCAAAACGTCATTTTAGACTACAAGAGCATTTTCCCCGAGATAACTGCACATATGGCCGCCGCAAAAACCGTACAAGCATACTTTGAGCAGGTCTATACCGAGCTGACCACCCGGGAAATGCAGACCAAAGGCGCGGCGCTTTTCAATCGAGAATCGCTGCTGCGGCACTTTGCCGCCGGCGAAACCACCCTGACTTTGGAGCTGACCCGCCGCATCGAGGGGCGGAGCTACTGGATTGTAATCACCGCCCACATGACGAAAAAAACCGACACCAATGATGTGATTGCGTTCCTGTACTCCACGGATATCACCAACGAGCGCACCATGCAGGATATCATGAACGCCATTGTAAAAACCGACTACGACTTTTTAGTGGTGGTGGATGGCATACGGGATTCCGCCGTGCGGTACAGCGAAAAGAATTTTGGCAACCACTACGCCCACGAAAGCGAGCACTTTGAGCAGGAGACCCGGGATTATATACGCCGCTACCTCCGCAAGGAGGACTCTGACCGCGTGCTCCAGGAGTTTACCCTGCACAACATTCTGCAAAAGCTGGATGAGGACGGCACCTACAACATCTTCTACGGGATGACCACCCCCGAGGGCGCGCTGCGGAACAAACAGCTGCGCTTTAGCTATATTAACCGCAGCCAGAAAACGTTTCTGATGACCCGTGTGGATATTACCGGCGCGGTATCCGAGCAGGAAAAGCGGAATAGTATCCTCACAGAGGCTATGGAGATGGCCCAGCAGGCCAACGCCGCCAAGTCGGAATTCCTCTCCCGCATCAGCCATGAAATCAGAACCCCCATGAATGCCATCATCGGCATGTCTCAAATTGCCCTGCAGAGCTTGGACGACAAGGCACAGGCCTCGGAGAGTATTCACAAATCCCTCTACGCCTCCCAGTATCTGCTCCTCCTCCTCAACGATATTCTGGATATGTCCAGAATCGAAAGCGGCAAAATCACGCTGAAAAGCGAAGTGATCAACTGCCAGCACTTCTTAGATGCCATCAGCACCATTATCGGCGCTCAAGCCGAGGCCAAGGGCGTCCGGTATGTTGTGACTGAATTTCAGGGCCGACAGGACAGCTATCTGGGGGACGGCGTCCGTCTGCAGCAAATTCTGATTAACATCCTCTCCAACGCCGTGAAATTCACCCCGCCGGGGGGCACCGTCCGTCTGGACATCACCCAGTTGGAGGCCGACGGAAAGCGGGCACATCTGCGTTTCAAAATCAGCGATACGGGTATCGGCATCAGCGAAACCTTTTTGCCCGATCTCTTTGAGCCCTTCTCCCAGGAGCACAGCGGCTCCACCTCCAGTTACGGCGGCAGCGGACTGGGGCTTGCCATCTCTAAAAATCTGGTCCAGCTGATGGGCGGCGATATTTTTGTGGAGAGCACCATCGGGAAGGGCACCATCTTTATGGTGGAGCTTCCGCTGGGCCTTCCCGCTCAGGCGACGGCAACACCTGCCGCAGACTGCATCGACCAGCCCCATGAGGACTACGATTTCACCGGAAAACGCTTTTTACTGGTGGAGGACCATCAGCTGAACATCATGGTGGCGCGGAAGCTGCTGGAATTCAAACATGCCGAGGTGGATGTGGCGGAAAACGGGCAGATTGCCCTAGACTTATGCGCCGCCACCCAAAACGACGGCTACGACGCCATCCTCATGGATATCAGAATGCCCGTCATGGACGGACTGGAGGCCACCCGACGCATCCGAGACCTCCAAAGCCCCTGGACCAAACGGGTGCCCATCATCGCCATGTCCGCCAATGCCTTTGACGACGACGTTTCAAAATCCAAGGGCGCGGGGATGAACGCCCACTTGGCCAAGCCCATTGACTCAGCGCTGCTCTATCAGACCCTAGCCCAGCTCACCTTATAGAACGGAGGCCCGCAGATGGATGATTTAATTGAAAAGCTAACCGCATACGGCGGAGATATGGACGGCGCTATGGGCCGTTTTGTGGACGATGCCGCGCTTTATGAGTCCTGCTTTACCGTGTTTTTGGCGGACGAGGCCTTTCCCAAGCTGGGCGAGGCGCTGGAAACGTCCGACTACGAAAAAGCCTTTGAGTATGCCCACACCCTGAAGGGGGTTACCGGAAACATGGGGCTCACCCCGCTCTACGAGGTCATCTGCCAAATTGTTGAAGGCCTGCGTGGCAAGCATTTAGACCACCTCCAAGAGGACTACGCCGAGGTTACGCGCCAACTGAGTTTTCTCAAAACCTTGGCATAACCCCCGCAGTACGACATAAAAGGCGGGCATGAACCGACGCGCCAGCGTCAGTTCATGCCCGTTTTTT